>CAVINS010000032.1:0-39840 GCA_963643925.1 Bacteroidaceae bacterium | reverse complement strand
CCAAAAAGAAGGCCGAAGCGCCTCCTTTGCGGTGGGTAATCTGTATTTGGCCAAGGTGAAGAAACTGATGCCTGGACTGAATGCATGCTTTGTGGATGTAGGATTCGAACGTGATGCTTTCCTTCACTATCTTGATTTAGGACCTCAATTCAGCTCTTACCAAAAGTATCTGAAACAAGTCATCAGCGACCGCAAGAAACTTTTCCCCATCACAAAAGCCACTGCCCTCCCCGACATCAACAAGAACGGAAGCATTTCCGAAGTGATGCAAGTCGGGCAAGAGGTGTTGGTGCAAATCGTCAAGGAGCCTATATCGACCAAGGGGCCACGACTGACCAGCGAGCTCTCCTTCGCAGGACGTTACCTGGTGCTCATTCCCTTCAACGACAAGGTTTCTGTATCTCAAAAAATTAAATCGAGCGAAGAGCGCGCCCGTCTGAAGCAATTGCTACAAAGCATACTTCCCAAGAACTTTGGAGTGATAGTGCGCACAGTAGCAGAAGGGAAAAGAGTTGCCGAGCTGAATGCCGAACTGAAAGTTTTGCTCAAACATTGGGAGGACTGCATACAGAAGGTGCAGAAAGCCACGAAGCTGCCTGCGCTGACCTACGAGGAGACCAGCCGCACGGTGGCCTTGCTGCGCGACCTGTTCAGTCCATCGTTCGAAAGTATCCACGTCAATGACGAAGCGGTGTTTAATGAGGTAAAGGACTATGTGAGCCTCATCGCCCCTGAACGGACAGACATCGTGAAGCTCTACACGGGCAAACTTCCTATCTTCGACAACTTTTCCGTTACCAAACAGATAAAGCAATCGTTCGGTAAAACCATCTCCTACAAGAACGGAGCCTACCTGATCATTGAACACACCGAAGCCCTTCATGTGGTGGACGTGAACAGTGGCAACCGTTCGAAGACAAACAACAACCAGGAGGCTACGGCATTGGACGTGAACCTCGGCGCCGCCGACGAGCTGGCACGCCAACTGCGGTTGCGGGATATGGGTGGCATCATCGTGGTGGATTTTATCGACATGGCCTTGGCGGAGAACCGTCAGAAGCTCTACGAGCGCATGTGTCACAACATGCAGAAGGACAGAGCCAAGCACAACATCCTGCCTCTGAGCAAGTTCGGACTTATGCAGATTACGCGTCAGCGTGTGCGCCCCGCCATGGATGTGCACACCGAGGAGACCTGCCCCACCTGTTTCGGTAAAGGAACCATCAAGCCATCTATCCTCTTTACAGATACATTGGAGAGTAAGATTGACTACCTAGTCAATAAGTTGGGAATCAAAAAGTTCACCCTTCACATCCATCCGTACGTAGCTGCCTACGTCAATCATGGGATAATCTCCATGAAAAGACAATGGCAGATGAAGTACGGATTCGGTATTAAGATCCTTCCAAGTCAAAAGCTCGCCTTCCTGCAATATGAGTTCCACGACTCAAAGGGAGAGGAGATAGACATGAAAGAAGAGATTGAGATTAAATAACAAAAGAGGCCGCAAGCAGTTGCGGCCTCTTTTGTTATCTGCCGGAGTGAAGTTCAGTCCACATGGAAGACCTCTTCCATCTCGGCCCACCACTCACCTTCGGCACGAGTGGGCAAAGGTTGCTGACAAGGTTCGCAAAAAGTCCACCAACGTTGGGTCTCGGGGTCGGCAGCCATCTTCGCCATGTCGGCCTTATAGTCGTCACCAATGTATTCATAGAAACTGAACAGGTAGCCATCCTTGTAGTAGATGCTGTAGTTGCGGATATTACAATCGTAGATGGTCTTCAACACCGACGGCCACACAGCCGCATGCAGTTTCTTGTACTCCTCCAGTTTGCCCGGAGCCACTCCTATTACACTTCCGTATCTTTTCATTTTGTATTTGTTTTTATTGATTAATGTCATTATCGTAACCGTACATAGTCGCCCACCTGCACAGCCTTGTCGGCATAAGCCTTGTTCAGTTTGTAGAGGGACTTCAGCCGTATGCCATACTTCTGTGAGATGCTGTACATTGACTCGCCAGCCTCCACGCGATGGATGATGTTCGGCTTCAGGGCCTTGGAGCGTTTCTTCTCCAGGTAGATGATGTCGCCCTCCTGCAAGGTGTAGCCTTTGTAGAGGTCGTTGTACTTCCGCAGTTTACGCTTGGAGATGTCGAACTCGTCTGAGAGGGCCTCGAAGGTATCGCCTTGTCGGGCAATGACGTAGAGGAGTTTGTTGGCCACGTAGGTCTGATGAGGCACAAAGGTGTCGGGAAGCTTCTGTCCCGCCTTGGTATCGTACTTCTGCAAGTCATAGAGTTCGATGAGGTGAATGAGGGAGGGAGCATAGGTAGGGCTGGTAGCGTAACCAGCCTTCTTCAGTCCGTATGCCCATCCCTTGTAGTCGTCGCTCTTCAGCTTGAACAGTGCGGCATAGCGGCTACCGTTCACCAGAAACCGCGAATGGTCCTCGTACGACTCACGCACGTTGGCGTACACACGGAAGCATTCATTCTTGGCATCGTCGTCGTAGCGGGTAGTCTTGCCTCTCCAGTTGCCACCGCACTTAATGCCGAAGTGATTGTTCGACTTGCGGGTCAGTTCGCTCTGCCCTGCTCCGCTCTCGAGCAATCCCTGCGCCAGCGTGATGCTGGCCGGTATCTTGTAGCGTTTCATCTGCTCGATGGCGATGTCCTTATATTTATGGATATACTCCTCGTACCGTTTGTTGCGTGTCTGCGCCGCTGTCGTCAGAAGGCCGACCAGCAAGAATCCAAGAAGCAAGCCGTATCTTTTCATTCCATTCTTCTTATTGAGTACACAAAAGAACGAAAAAGAAGACAAACTTCCAAGAAATAATGGTAACTTTGTTTGCAAATCAATCATTGAATGCCATGAAAGAGATTATCCACGAATGCAAAGTCTATTTATATAGATATGAAGAGCTCACGGAGGCGGAGCGGGAACTGGTGAACCGGGCCAAAGAGGCAACCAAGAACAGTTATGCGCCCTACTCGAAGTTCCATGTGGGAGCAGCGGTGCGACTGGCCGACGGGACTATCGTCACGGGATGCAACCAGGAGAACGCGGCCTACCCTTCAGGACTTTGTGCTGAGCGCACCACACTGTTCTATGCCAACGCGCATTGTCCGGACACGGCCGTGGAGATGCTGGCCATTGCCGCACACAACGGGACGGGATTTACGGAGAAGCCGGTCTCCCCATGCGGAGCCTGCCGACAGGTGATACTGGAGACAGAGTGTCGGTTCCGTCACCCTGTCCGCATACTGCTCTACGGCACCACGGGAGTCTACGTAGTGAAGAGTGTCCGCGACCTGCTACCGCTGTCGTTTACCGACGAACAACTATAAAAAAAATGGCTTCTATCGGTAGTGAACTCCTTACGGACAACCTTACCAATAAAAGCCATGAAACAACCAACTTACGCTATACCGATTCCAGACGCGACACTGCGCCTTAATCGAACAGACTCTTGAATTTCTTGAAGATTTTCTCCTTTACTGAGCTGTTGGGCCGGAAGCTGTCCGACTCTTCGAACTTCTCCAAGGCACTCTTCTCGTCCTTGGTCAAGGTCTCGGGCACGTATATGCTGACGTTCACCAGCAAATCACCCGTGCCATAACCATTCACATCGGGCAGACCCTTGCCGCGCAGACGGAGCACCTTGCCCGGTTGCGTGCCAGGCTCTATCTTCACCTTCACCTTACTATCCACGGTAGGTATCTCCACCGAGCCTCCTAAGGCTGCGGTCGGGAAGCTAAGCAACAGGTTATACACCAAGTCATTCTCCTGACGCACGAGTTCAGGATGGGATTTCTCTGTTACTTCTATCAGCAAATCGCCAGGCACACCATTGCGGCGGCCAGCATTACCTTTGCCGTGCATGGAGAGTTGCATACCCTCAGCTACTCCGGCAGGAATTTTCACCTCAACCACCTCTTCGCCACGGACAACGCCCTCGCCGGCGCACTCCTTACACTTTTCCTTGATGATTTTACCTTCACCACCACATTGCGGACAGACGGACTGGGTCTTGATCATGCCAAATACACTCTTCTGCATGCGGACCACCGAACCGGTACCATGACAAGTAGAGCAGGTTTCCACACCGCTATTGCCCTCGGCACCCGTACCATGGCAGTGCGTACACTGCACATATTTCTTCAGTTTGAACTTCTTGTTGGCTCCCTCAGCTACCTCCTTCAGGTCGAGCTCCACACGCACGCGCAAGTCCGACCCTCTATAACGACGTTGGTTCTGACTGCCTCCGCCGCCGAAACCGCTGAAGCTGCCAAAACCACCACTACCACGTCCGCCGCCGAATATGTCGCCGAACATAGAGAATATGTCGTCCATGGACATTCCCTGTCCACTGCCGTATGTGCCGCCAAAGCCGGAAGATCCGTTCACACCTTCGGGACCGAACTGGTCGTAACGGGCACGCTTATCGGGGTTACTCAACACATCGTAAGCCTCGGCAGCCTCCTTAAACTTATCCTCGGCCTCTTTCTTCTCGGCCTCTGACGCCTGCTGCCACTTGTCGGGATGCCACTTGATGGCCATCTTCCGATAGGCTTTCTTTATCTCATCCGCGGTGGCCGTCTTCGCCACCCCCAGCACTTCGTAATAGTCTCTTTTTGCCATAATCTTCCGTTAACGTTCTGATGGATGATACGGTTTATTGCGCCACGGCAACTTTCGCGTGGCGAATCACCTTATCGTTCAATATGTAGCCAGTCTGCACACAATCCAATATCTTGCCCTTCAGGTCCTCGCTGGGAGCCGGTATCAAGGCAATCGCCTCGTGATAGTCGGTGTCGAACTCCTTGCCTTCGGTCTCAATTTTCTTGAGTCCTTGCTGCGACAGCACCTTCAGGAACTTGCCGTGTATCAGTTCCACGCCTTCGGTCAGTGCCTTGGCTTCCTCGGACTTCTGCATGTTCTGCAGAGCGCGCTCCAGGTCATCGAGCACAGGCAGTATGTCCGTTATCACCCGCTCGCTGGCATTCTTTATCAGTTCGCTCTTCTCCTTCAAGGTACGTTTGCGATAGTTGTCGAACTCCGCCGACAGACGGAGGTACTTATCCTGCATCGAAGCATTCTCTTCCTCAGCCTTGGCCAACTGCTGCTTCAACTGTTCCTCTGCTGAAAGTTCCGGTTGTTCCTGTTCCTCCTCAGCCTTGGGCTCCTCTTGTGTGGCTTCTTCCGACTGTTGGTTCAGCACTTCCTCTTCCAATTGTTCTTTTTCTGTTTGGTCCATATTGTTGTTTCTCCTTTGATGCTTATGATGATTACTCATACTTCTAAATAGTTTGAAATTACCTAGCGCACAACAAATAGTTTGCCATTCGACTACGCAATCTTCACAAACTTATCAAATCAACCCATGAGGGGAGATTATCTGCCACAATGACACCGATAGAGGAGCCCACGGGCGGGAGAAAGGGACAGATTCGCTCCTTGCAAGCAAAAACAAGCGGTCATATTTGGCCCAGTTTAGCACTTTGGCTATCTTTGCACGTTAGTAGATACATATATAAACATATAGTAATAGGTAAAGAAGACATGATCACAGTAACGAACTTGGCAATTCAATTCGGTAAAAGGGTTTTGTATAACGATGTAAACCTGAAGTTCACAAACGGCAACATCTATGGTGTCATCGGTGCCAACGGTGCCGGCAAGTCCACCTTCCTCCGTGCCATATCCGGAGAGTTGGAGCCCACAAAGGGCAGTGTGACGCTGGGCCCGGGCGAGCGCCTCTCGGTCCTCTCGCAGGACCACTTCAAGTGGGACGAGCACACGGTGATGGATACCGTGATGATGGGACACACGGTGTTGTGGGACATCATGAAGCAACGCGAAGCCCTCTATGCCAAAACGGACTTCACGGACGAAGACGGACTGAAGGTATCTGAACTGGAAGAGAAGTTTGCCGAGCTCGATGGATGGAACGCCGAGAGCGACGCAGCAGCCCTGCTGAGCGGCCTTGGCATTGCCGAAGACAAGCACTACCTACTGATGGGTGAGCTCAGCGGTAAGGAGAAGGTTCGCGTGATGTTGGCACAGGCCCTCTACGGAAACCCGGACAACTTGCTGCTCGACGAGCCTACCAACGACTTGGACATGGAGACCGTGATGTGGTTGGAGGACTACCTCTCGAACTTCGAGCACACTGTGTTGGTGGTGAGCCACGACCGTCACTTCCTCGACTCCGTCTGCACACACACCGTCGACATCGACTTCGGCAAGATAAACCTGTTTGCCGGCAACTACAGTTTCTGGTACGAGAGCAGCCAGTTGGCCCTACGTCAGCAGCAGAACCAGAAGGCCAAGGCCGAGGAGAAGAAGAAAGAGCTGGAGGAGTTCATCCGCCGATTCTCAGCCAACGTAGCCAAGAGCAAGCAGACCACAAGCCGCAAGAAGATGCTGGAGAAGCTGAACATCGAGGAAATCAAACCCTCGTCGCGCAAATACCCTGGCATCATCTTCACCCCCGAGCGGGAACCGGGCAACCAGATACTGGAAGTGTCAGGTCTGCGCGCTGTCACCGAGGACGGTACGGTGCTGTTCAACGACGTGAACTTCAACGTGGAAAAGGGCGACAAGATAGTGTTCCTGAGCCACAACCCGCGTGCCATGACGGCCCTATTCGAGATTATCAACGGCAACCAGAAGCCGGCTGCCGGACACTATAACTGGGGAGTGACCATCACCACGGCATACCTGCCGCTGGACAACACACAGTTCTTCAACTGCGACCTCAATCTGGTGGACTGGCTCAGCCAATTCGGCGAGGGCAACGAGGTGTACATGAAAGGATTCCTGGGACGCATGCTCTTCTCGGGCGAGGAGGTGCTGAAGAAAGTGAACGTGCTCTCAGGAGGCGAGAAGATGCGTTGCATGATAGCACGTATGCAGCTGAAGAACGCCAACTGCCTGATACTGGACACACCGACCAACCACCTCGACCTGGAGTCTATCCAAGCCTTCAACAACAACCTGAAGACGTATAAGGGCAACATCCTCTTCTCCTCACACGACCACGAGTTCATCGAGACGGTGGCCAACCGCATCATCGAGCTGACGCCTAACGGCATCATCGACAAGATGATGACTTACGACGAGTACATCAGCAGCGACCACATCAAAGAGATGCGCGCCCGCATGTATAACCAAGCATAACCTTTTAATTAATCTCATATCGTATGGCAAATACAGAAGAACTCTCAACGGCGAAGAAGACCATCGTTGGTATTCAGTTTATGTTCGTCGCCTTCGGGGCCACCGTACTGGTGCCCCTGCTGGTGGGTATCAACCCGGCTACGGCACTGTTCACTGCCGGCATCGGTACCTTCATCTTCCATTTTGTAACCAAAGGTAAAGTGCCCATTTACCTTGGCAGTTCGTTCGCATTCATCGCCCCCATCATCGCGGCATCGCAGCAGTGGGGACTACCCGGCGCATTGGCCGGACTGACGGGTGTATCACTGGTCTACTTCATCATCAGCGCCTTGGTGAAATGGGGCGGCAAGAAATTGCTCGACTTCCTCTTCCCGCCCGTCGTCATCGGTCCGGTCATCATCCTCATCGGCCTCTCCCTCTCCGGTAGTGCCGTAGATATGGCCAAGACCAATTGGCTATTGGCATTCATCAGCCTCATCACCGCCGTCATCGTGTTGCTGTTCGGCAGGGGATTGACGAAACTGGTGCCTATCATCACCGGCGTCGTCGTGGGCTACATTGTTGCTGTCTTCATGGGAGAGGTAAACTTCACCGAAGTGTCCGAAGCCTCGTGGTTGGCTTGCCCGGTGACCTTCGACACCATCACACACTTCGAGTGGGGACCATTCTTCTACATGATTCCCGTAGCCATCGCCCCGGTGCTGGAGCATATCGGCGACGTGTACGTGGTGAGCGAGGTGGCCCAGAAGGACTTTGTAAAAGACCCCGGTCTGCACCGCACCATGCTGGGCGACGGATTGGCCTGCTTGGCATCAGCCTTCCTGGGTGGACCTCCCGAGACTACTTACTCCGAGGTGACAGGTGCCATGTCCATCACAAAGATTACCAGTCCGGTAGTGATTCGCATCGCTGCTGGCGCTGCCATCGTCTTCTCCGTGATAGGCAAGCTGAGCGCTCTGCTCCACTCTATCCCGCAAGCAGTGTTGGGTGGCATCATGCTGTTGCTCTTCGGTACCATTGCCAGCGTGGGTGTGCAAAACCTGATCAACCACAAGGTGGACTTCAACGACACACGCAACGTCATCATCGTCTCGGTGATGCTGACCATGGGATTGGGTGGTGCCGCGCTCTCTGCCGGCACATTCGCCATCTCAGGCATCGGTTTGTCAGCCGTCATCGGTGTTGTCTTGAACCTGCTACTTCCCGAAACGAAGAAGGAAGAAGCCTAAACGCCGTTGCTCGTCAACGGCCTCAAATATCGGTCGTCAGACTGGACGGGACTCGTGTCCTACCAGTCTGACGACCGCTTTTTATACAAAATCCTAATAAATGAGGATTGACCCATAGCAGAGGGAAACCGTACCTTTGCACCGTTTTTAATAGGTACACATCTTATGAACAGACTTTTCATACTCGCTACAGCCCTCACTATAGCAGTGGCGGCATTGGGCAATCCTGCGGCAAACGACCTGGCCACGCCCGAGGAACAACAGGACTCCACCCGTGTAATCGACATCGAAGAGGTGCTGGTGGTGGCCTCGCCCAAGGAACACACCAAGCTGCGGCAACAGGCGTTGTCCGTCTCGCTACTCTCCAAACAGACGATGCTTAACCATCAGGTGAACTCGCTGAAGGACATCACCTCGCTGGTGCCCAACTTCTATATGCCCGACTACGGGTCGCGCCTCACCTCGGCTGTCTACATACGCGGTGTGGGCTCGCGCATGAACACACCCGCTGTAGGACTCTACGTGGACAACATCCCCTACCTGGACAAGTCGACTTTCGACTTCAACTTCTACGACATGGAGCGCATCGACGTGATGCGCGGTCCGCAAGGGACACTCTACGGGCGCAACACCATGGGAGGCCTCATCAAGGCATACACCAAGAGCCCGTTCCGCTACCAAGGCACAGACATCCAGCTGAGTGCAGCCAATGCCAACGGCGCCCTGGGGGCATCGCTCACCCACTACCACCGCGTCAGCGACAAGCTCGCCTTCTCCGCTGGTGGATTCTACCGGCATGCCGACGGATACTTCCGTAACGCCTATCTCGACAAGAAAGCCGATGCGCAGGAGAGTGCGGGCGGAAGGCTGCGCGCCATCTGGTTCCCCACGGAGAACCTGAAGGCCGACTGCACCATTGGCTACGAGTATAGCGACGAGGGCGGCTATGCCTACGGCAAGTATGACAAGGCCACCGGCAAGCTCTCCCCCATCAGCACCGACACCGAAGGCAAATACCGCCGCGGACTGTTTCACACGGGACTGGAACTGGAGTACCAGATGACCGGACTCACACTGAGCTCCGTCACCGGATACCAGAACCTGAACGACCGCATGTTCATGGACCAGGACTTCACCTCGGCCTCCATCTACACCCTGGAGCAGCAACAGCACCTGAATGCCTGCACCGAGGAACTGACGCTGAAGAACCGGACACTCGGCAACTGGAAGTGGGTGACCGGCATGTTCCTCTCCTACCAAGACCTAAACACACAGAGCCCCGTCACCTTCCGCAAGGATGGCATGGAGATGCTGAGCGGCATCATCAACCAGAACCTGCCCAACGAAGCGTTGTCTGCTATGGGGATGAATATGGCATTGAAGCTCAACAGCGAATCGATGCCTGTGCACGCCGACTTCTGCACGCCGACCTTCAGCGTGGCCCTGTTTCACCAGTCCACCTTCGACAACCTGCTGGTGAAGGGCTTGTCGTTCACCCTGGGCCTGCGTGTGGAACACGAGCGGCTGGCTATGAACTACAGCACCCTGGCAGAGTTGCCCTACGACTTCACCTTCTCCAGTGCGAGGATGCCCATCAATCTGAAGGGACAGAACGGTGTATCAGCCGTCAAGGGTAAAGCGAAGAACCACTATACCGAGCTGCTGCCTAAGTTCACGCTGAAGTATGACCTCAATCAGGCGAACAACATCTACCTCTCAGCCAGCCGAGGATTCCGTTCGGGAGGCTACAACCTGCAGATGTTCTCCGACGTGGCACAGACGGACCTCTCCAACCAAATGATGAAACAGATAAAAGATGGATGCAACGGGCAACTGGATGCGTACGCCACCAAAGGCATGCCCGAACGGGTACTCACCATGATACGTGGCTATCTCGACTACATTCCTGTGAACGAAGAGGAGCTGGACATCAACGGGGCCACCTCGTACAAACCGGAATACAGCTGGAACTACGAGATAGGTTCGCACGTCACCCTCTGCAACGGCAAGCTGCAGGCCGATGTGGCTGCCTTTGCCATGGACACCCGCAACCAGCAGATAGCCAAGTTCGTCGGCAGCGGGCTGGGACGTATCATGGTGAATGCCGGACGTAGCCACAGCTATGGTGCAGAGGCGAGTATGCAGGCAAGCATCAGCCGGCAGCTTCAATTCAGCGCATCGTATGGCTACACGCGTGCCGTGTTCAAGGAGTACGACGGCGGCGACGAGTCCACAGACTACCATGGCAACTACGTTCCCTTTGTCCCCCGGCAGACGCTGAACATAGGTGGCACGTACACCTTCTTCTTCAAGCCCGACCGATTGCTGAAGCAGCTGTTGCTGCACATCAACTACACCGGCACGGGGAAGACCTATTGGACCGAGGCCAACGATGCCAGTCAAGCGTACTACGGATTCTACAACGGCCGCATCTCCCTGCAGACGAAACGGATGCAGATAGACCTGTGGGGGCACAACCTCTTCAACCGGTCCTTCCACACCTTCTACTTCGAGAGCCGGGGCACCGGATTCGCCCAACCCTGCAAGCCTCGCCAAGTGGGTGTCGACATCAAGTTCAACATCTGACGACAGCATCCATCGGCATGCCAAACACGAACATTCGTATGCCGCCAAACAATCTATACGCAAGGCGCTATACAATCGATTGTATTCGGCAAAACAATCTATACGTTTGGCGCCATACAATCGATTGTATTCCGGCTTACGAACATACGTGTTTTTTCCGGGGTCCGAACGAGCCAAAACCAACAAGGGCTGATATCCACAAGTAGGAGATATCAGCCCTCATTATATTATATAAGGTATGACCGCGTCAAGTGTTTTGTTTTGCCAACTTCGAACGTCGGTAAGTTCGCTGCCCATAGATGGCCACCACAATGAAGCAGAAAAGCGGGAGCAGGAACGAGAGGTTCACTGCGGGGAATCCGCCAATCTCTTCCATATCGATGATGGCAGCCTGCAGCGGCGGCAACACCGAACCACCCAGGATGGCCATAATCAGACCGGCAGCACCGAACTTGGCATCATCGCCGAGGCCCTGCAAGGCAATACCGTAGATAGTGGGGAACATCAGCGACATGCAACCCGACACGGCAACCAGGCAATAGACGCCATAGCGGTTCTGAAGCACGATAGCACCAATGGTGAATATCGAAGCTCCGATGGCCAGTATGCGCAACAGTCGACCGGCGTTGATGTAACGAAGGAAGTAGGTGCAGATGAAACGGCCACAGCAGTGGAATACCATCGCGAAGATGTTGAACCGCTGCGAGAGCACCTCGGCGCTGCGCTCGTCCATTCCTTCGAGCATGAAGTAGCGCGTGCCATACTGGATGATGAAGGTCCAGCACATGATCTGAGCTCCCACATAGAAGAACTGCGCGATAACGCCCTCACGATAGTGAGCGATGGAGCAGATGCGCTTCAGTGTAGGACCAAGGTTGATGTCGTGCGACTGGTCGCCGTTGTGCGGCATCTTGGTGAACTTGATGACCAGGAACATCACCGCAATGACGGCTGCGATGGCCAAGTACGGAGTGATGAGCACCGTCAGGTCCGCATCCTTTATCAGGTTGAACTCCTCGTCGTCGAGCATCAGACGCGCCTCACTGTCCATGGGGTTCAGCTTGGCCTGAATGAAGTTCATGGCCACATACATACCGAGGAGCGAACCCATCGGGTTGAATGCCTGGGCAAAGTTCAACCGGCGGGTAGATGTTTCCTCCGAACCCATGGAGAGGATGTAGGGGTTGGCGCTGGTCTCCAGGAAGGAGAGTCCGCACGTGAGGATGAAGTAGGCCAAAAGGAAGCAGCCATACTCACCTATCAACTTCGCGGGGAAGAAGAGGAACGCGCCAATGGCGTAGAGTCCCAGTCCCATCAGAATGCCGGCCTTGTACGAATATTTACGAATAAACATCGCAGCCGGGAAGGCCATCGCAAAGTATCCGCCATAGAAAGCCACCTGCACCAAGGCACCGTCGGTGACACTCATGCGGAAAATCTTGGAGAACGCCTTCACCATCGGGTTGGTGATGTCGTTGGCGAATCCCCACAACGCGAAGCACGAAGTGATAAGGATGAAGGGGAGCACGTAGCTCACCCCATCCTTATGTAGTATCGATTCTTTTTTCGCCATAAGCTAACGCGGACTAATTATTTGTAAAGAGGTCCGTAGTTAGCACATGCACGGTAGTCGGCACCTTCCTTGTCCATACCGAAAGCGTTCCATGCAGCGGGGCGGAAGATTTTCTCTTCGGGCACGTTGTGCATGCACACAGGGATACGAAGGATAGAAGCCATCGTAATCAGGTCGGCACCAATATGTCCGTAGCAGATAGCACCGTGGTTGGCACCCCAGTTGTTCATCACAGAATAGACATCCTTGAAGGGAGCTCTGTCGCAGGTACGCGGAACGAACCATGTGGTCGGCCACGACGGGTCGGTACGGTTGTCGAGTATCTTGTTGATTTCGGGGTCGATATCCACGGTCCATCCCTCAGCAATCTGGAGCACAGGGCCTAAGCCTTTCACCAGGTTCAGACGGGTCATGGTAACAGGCATGCCGCCCTTCGAGAGGAAGTGCGACGAGAATCCGCCGCCACGGAAGTAGCCACGATCTGCCGGATACCATGTGGTAGCTTTCAGGCAAGCCTCCACATCGTTCTGTGTCACGTCGCAAGGCTGTTTCATCACGGGATTGCCCTCGGCATCCTTCATCTGGCCTGTACCATCGAGTGTGGTAGCACCGGAGTTGATCAAGTGGATGATGCCGCCGGCGGCACGTCCTGTGAGTTCCTTGCCAGTGATGCGTTTCACGGCTGCGGGGCTCCAATAGGTACGCACGTCGGAGAAGATCTGACCTGTGTTGGTCAGCAAGTGGCCGAACAGCATAGCCAAGCCGTTGCAGCAGTCGTTTTCGGTAGCCAGCACGTATGCCTCGCGTATGCCGTTCCAGTCGAATGAGGTGTTGAGCAGCGACTCGGAGAAGTCACCGTTGGGCAAGAAGTCGGTCCACTGACGCTGGCCTTGGAAACCGCCGGCGATGGCATTGTAGCCGAGCGACTCTTCCTTGAAGCCCATCTCTTTCAGCTTCGGGTTGCCCTGCATCAGGTCGCGCATGATGATGGTCATCTTCACGATGAACTCCCAGTCTTCCTCTTTCTCCTGGCGGCTCTTCTGCTTGGCAGGTTCGTTCTTTATGTCGGCGCCTTCGTTCACTTTGCAGTATTTCTCTGTCCAGGCCATGGCTTTCTTGAATTCATCGGGGTCATAGATGCCCAGCTTCATACGGCGGAGTATCTCGGAAAGGTCGATAGACTCAGCACGCAGCCCGAGGTATTCCTGCAGGAAGTCGGGATTGACGATGGAGCCGGCGATACCCATACAAACGCTACCCATAGAGAGGTAAGAGCGTCCGCGCATGGTAGCTACGGCCTGGGCTGCACGGGCGAAGCGGAGCAGTTTCTCTGCCACCTCCTCGGGGATGGTATTGTCTTCGAGGTCTTGTACGTCGTGTCCGTAGATGCCGAACGCAGGCAGACCCTTCTGGGCGTGAGCGGCCAACACGGCAGCCAAGTAAACTGCTCCCGGACGCTCTGTTCCGTTAAATCCCCAAACGGCTTTCGGGTAGTAGGGGTTCATGTCCATGGTCTCCGAACCATAGCACCAGCAAGAGGTGACGGTGATGGTAGCACCTACGCCTTCACGCTCGAACTTCTCGGCACAAGCGGCAGCCTCGGCTACACGACCGATGGTTGTATCAGAGATGACGCACTCCACAGGAGAGCCGTCTCCATTTTTCAAATTCGTACTGATCAGGTTAGCTACGGCTTTAGCCAGACTCATCGTCTTGTCTTCAAGACTCTCGCGGATACCACCTTGACGGCCGTCAATAGTGGGTCTAATTCCAATCTTTGGATATTTCTTCATGGTATTTGTTATAGTTTTGATTTTACATGTGCAGGTATTGCCTGCATAAAATTGTTCCAAAGGTACAACTTATTTCTTTTTGTACCTTTATAGTGAAGTGCATAAATGCAGCAGAGGAGCAAAAATTAACAGCATTTAATTCTTACTCCTCCACTTATTGTACCCTTCACAACAAGTACCATCTCATATTTTCTTCAGCTCCGTGTAAAGGCGTTGCACGGGAAGCCCCATCACATTGAAATAGCTTCCCTCCAACCGGGTGACCCCGATAAAGCCTATCCACTCTTGCACGCCATAAGCCCCGGCCTTGTCCAGCGGGTGGAAGTTGTCTACATAGTAAGTTATCTCCTCGTCGGTCAACGGTGCGAAGGAGACATTGGACGTGACCGCGAAACTCCGTTGCCAGACCTGGGTGGTAAGTGTCACACCCGTAATAACCTGGTGGGTCTTCCCGGAGAGGGCGCGTAGCATCGCCTTCGCCCCTTCGTCGCCAACCGGCTTGCCATAGACACGACCGTCGAGCCAAACTATAGTGTCGGCGGTGATGATCAGTTCGTCGGCCTGCATCATAGGGACGTAGGCAGCGGCCTTCTCGCGCGATATATATAAAGGTATATCCTCGCCACTCAAGGTGTCGGGGTAACCCTCGTCGATGTCCGGCAAGGTCTTCACTGTATACTCCACCCCCAGTCCACTCAGCAACTCCTTACGGCGAGGGGAGTTGGAGGCCAGTATGATGTGGTATTTCTTCAAATTCTCAAGCATAATCTGTATCTGTTTATCTGTTACCAACCAAAAGCATCCTGGTGGGACATCCATTTGTCCTGTGCCTTCAGCACCTGCTCCACCACGTCGCGCACGCAGCCATCGCCACCCTTGCGGTGGGAGATGTAGGTCGCCACCTCCTTTATCTCTGGAGCGGCATCGGCGGGACAGCAAGGCAAGCCACAGAGGCGCATCACCTGCAGGTCGGGGATGTCGTCGCCCATATAGAGCACCTCCTCGTCCTTCAATTGATGTTTTTCCAGGAACTCCGTGTACTCTTTCGTCTTCACGGCCGCCCCCATGTAGATGTCCTTCACACCCAAGCCGGCGTAGCGGATGCGCACAGCCTCGGTCTTTCCACCGGTGATGATGGCGATGTGCAGACCCATCTTCACGGCCAGCTGCAGAGCATAACCATCCTTGATGTTGACCGTACGCATGGGCTCGCCACTGGTATGGAGCACAATCACCTCGGCACTGAGCACCCCGTCCACATCAAAGGCCAGCGCTTTTATCTTCGTCAAGTCGTAATTTATCATCGTGTATGCTTTTACTCATTTCTTCATAGATTTGCTGCCACAGCGGGTGACTCCGCAACAACTCCACATGTTTGTCCATCACGCTATGGTCGTAGCGCACGGCCGGACCGGTCTGTGCCTCGCCGGGCGACATGCCGTCGAACACCTTGTTCACCATCTCGAAGATGAGCGGATACATGCACCTGAAGTCTATCCCGTTTTCGCTGAGCAACCGCTCGCTGATGGTAAACATGTGGTTGGCGAAGTTGCAGGCGAAGACCGCAGAGAGGTGCAGATAGCGCCGTTGCTCGGAAGAGGCAACAGTCACACTGCCCGACAACGCCGACGCCATCGTCTTCACCCGCTGCAAGTCGGCATCGGAAGAGGCTTCCACGAAGACGGGGATAGTGGAGAAGTCCACATCCCGCTGTTTGCTGAAGGTCTGCATGGGATAGAGCACCCCGTAATGGCGGGCGTATCCCTTCCAGACATCCATAGGCACACTGCCGGCTGTATGGAGGAAGAGGGCATCTTCGCGCTTGCCCGCCACCATCTGAGGTATCAGTTGCAGCAGGGCATCGTCCTTTATGGAGGCAATGTACACATCGGCATCCGTGCGCAGATTGCCCAGGTCCGTGGTATAGTCGCAGCCCAGCTTCGCGGAAAGACAAGAGGCGGACTCCTCTGTACGGCTGTAGAGCTGCACAATTTCAAACCCAGTCAGCCGCAAAGATTTCCCTAACTGGGTAGCCAGATTGCCGGCACCTATCAACACTACCTTCATCTTCTATATATAAGGTATAGAATCAGTCCGGCCACCAATAGCACGATGGGGAGCAGGTAGGACGACAGCTGTCCCAGCAGACTCACTATCAGTCCGATATTCAGAATCGCCCACAGTACCAGCAGGATGATGCCGACAGACTTGTCGCGTTTGAATATCAAGAAGATGACAGACGTGAAGAGGAGCAGGTTGTTGCGGTCGGCAAGCCACCCGAAGCCATGTGCAGAGAGATTAATCAGTCTATCTATCAAAAAGATGGTACCCACCACAATCAAGGTGATGGCCGTAGCCAAGTAGGTATCCTTGTGATTAGAAGCGCCGGCCATTTATTTTCCTCCGAATTTATTGATGTGCACCTTCTCCCACAACAAGTGTTCCTCGTTGAAGGGTTTGCGTTCCATACCCTTGTGGCCGATGGCGATGATGCAGAGCACCCGCAACTGTTCGGGGATGCCCAATATCTCGCGCACCACATCCTCAGCAGGCCGTCCGTCGGCCGTAGAGCGCTCGCGCACCTGCGCCCAGCAACTGCCCAAGCCCAGGTCCTCGGCCTGCAGCTGTATCATGATGGAGGCGATGGAGGCATCCTCTATCCATACGTCGGTAATCGTCGGGTCGCCCAGTACGACTATTGCCAAGGGAGCATCCTCCACGAAAGCCGCTCCGGCATCTTTGCATTTGGCAAGGCCGGCAAGCGTCTTCTTGTCGTCGACCACCACAAACTGCCAGCTATTACTCCGATGCGAAGAGGGAGCCATCAGGGCAGCCTTCAGCAGGGTTACCACTTCATCTTGCGTCAACTCTTCCGGAGTAAACTTGCGCATACTGCGGCGTGTCTTTATCAACTCACTGAAATTTTCCATTCTTTATATCTATTTGAATTATTACCTTAAGTCGAAAACTGAGGCAAACTTAGTAAAAATATCCATACCAAACGCTATCTTTGCATCACATTTGAAAGAAGTTTATGGCAGACGACAAATACATCTCTATAAAAGGCGCCCGGGTGAACAACCTGAAGAACATCAGTGTGGACATCCCGCGCAACAAGTTGGTGGTAATCACCGGACTGTCCGGCTCGGGCAAATCATCGCTCGCGTTCGACACGCTCTACGCTGAAGGTCAGCGCAGATACGTGGAGAGTCTCTCTGCGTACGCCCGTCAGTTCCTGGGCCGTATGAGCAAGCCGGAATGTGATTTCATCAAAGGCATACCGCCGGCTATCGCTATCGAGCAGAAGGTGAACAGCCGCAACCCGCGCTCCACAGTCGGCACCTCCACGGAGATCTATGAATACTTGCGCCTGCTCTTTGCCCGTGTGGGCAAGACCTACTCGCCTGTGAGCGGACAGTTGGTGAAGAAGCACTCGGTGGAGGATGTCATCAGTTGCATGATGTCCTATTCCAAAGGAACAAAGTTCACCGTGCTCACCCCCATCATCCCCCGCGACGGCCGCTCCATCAAGGAGCAACTGGAGGTTGACATGAAAGAAGGATTCAACCGGTTGGAGGTGAACGGCAGTCTGGTCCGCATCGAGGAGTACGTCTACAAAGAGGGCGACACCGTGTACCTGCTCATCGACCGCATGGCATGCGACGACAGCAAGGACAGCCTCAGCCGACTTACAGACTCCTTAGAGACGGCCTTCTACGAAGGTGACGGCACCTGCATGCTCCGCTTTTATCCGGCAGAGATTCTGCACGTCTTTACCAAGAAGTTCGAGGCGGACGGCATCACGTTCGAGGAACCTACGGAGCAGCTCTTCTCGTTCAACTCTCCCTTGGGCGCTTGCCCCGAATGCGAGGGATTCGGTCGGGTGATAGGCATCGACGAATCGCTAGTGGTGCCCAACACCGCACTGAGCATCTACGACGGCGCCGTGGTCTGCTGGCGCGGCGAGAAGATGGGCGAATGGAAAGAGGCTTTCATCCGTGAGGCGGTGAAGGTGGACTTCCCCATCTTTGTCCCCTACTACGAGCTGACGCAAGCACAGAAGGATTACCTGTGGCACGGCCCGCGCGAGAAGGTATGCATCGACTCATTCTTCAAGATGCTGGAGGAGAACCAGTACAAGATACAGTACCGCGTGATGTTGGCACGCTACCGGGGGAAGACGCTCTGCCCCACCTGTCATGGCTCCCGCTTGAAGAAGGAGGCCAACTACGTGAAGGTGGGCGGGCGTTCCATCTCGCAACTGGTGGACATTCCCATCTACGAGTTCAAGCGTTTCCTCAAGACACTGAAGTTGGAGAAGCACGAGCAACTGATAGCCAAACGCATATTGACAGAGATAAACAACCGGATTCAGTTCCTGCTCGATGTGGGCCTGGGCTACCTCACCCTCAACCGACTGAGCAACACGCTCTCGGGCGGCGAGAGTCAGCGCATCAACCTGGCCACTTCGTTGGGCAGCAGCCTGGTAGGTTCGCTCTACATACTCGATGAGCCCAGCATCGGACTGCATAGCCGCGACACAGGTCGACTCATCCGTGTGCTACGCCAACTGCAACAGTTGGGCAACACGGTCGTAGTGGTGGAGCACGACGAGGAGATTATCCGTGCCGCGGACTACATCATCGACATAGGCCCCAAAGCCGGACGCAACGGAGGAGAGATTGTCTACCAAGGCGATATGAACGACCTGCAGCACGACAGCAACAGCTACACCGTACGCTACCTGTTGGGCGAGGAACGCATCCCCTTCCCCACCACCCACCGGCAGTGGAACAACTACATAGAGGTGAAAGGGGCACGACAAAACAACCTGCGGGGCATCGACGTGAAGTTCCCGCTGAACGTGATGACGGTAGTCACCGGTGTGAGTGGCTCGGGCAAGTCCACCCTGGTGCGCGACATCTTCTACCGTGCACTGAAACGGGAATACAGCGAGGAGAGTGAGCGTCCGGGCGAATACATCAGTTTGGAAGGCGACATCCACATGGTGCACGACATCGAGTTCGTGGACCAGAACCCTATAGGCAAATCCTCCCGCAGCAACCCCGTGACCTATCTGAAGGCATACGATGAGATTCGCAAGCTCTATGCCGACCAGCCCTTATCCAAACAGATGGGCTACTCGGCCGGTTACTTCTCGTTCAACACTGAAGGCGGCCGTTGCGAGGAGTGCAAGGGCGAAGGAGCGGTCACCATAGAGATGCAGTTCATGGCCGACCTGGTGTTGGAGTGCGAGTCGTGCCACGGCAAGCGCTTCAAGAGCGACACTCTGGAGGTCAAATACAAAGGGCTGAGCATCTACGATGTGCTGGAGATGACGGTGAACCAAGCCATAGAATTCTTCACGGAGAACAAGCA
Organism: Bacteroidaceae bacterium; assembly: GCA_963643925.1. Classification (GTDB taxonomy): domain Bacteria; phylum Bacteroidota; class Bacteroidia; order Bacteroidales; family Bacteroidaceae; genus Phocaeicola_A. The sequence continues at coordinate 20,093 of CAVINS010000032.1, read as the reverse complement.
GCCGAAGATTGTGAAGAAGCTGAAGCCGCTGCAGGATGTCGGGCTGGGATACATCAAACTTGGACAGTCCTCGTCCACCCTGTCCGGTGGTGAGAACCAACGCGTGAAGTTGGCCTATTTCCTCAGTCTAGAGAAGATAGAGCCTACCATCTTCGTGTTCGACGAGCCCACCACAGGGCTCCACTTCCACGACATCAAGAAGTTGTTGGAGGTGTTCGACGCACTGATAACGAAAGGCCACACGGTCATCATCATCGAGCACAACATGGACATCATCAAGTGCGCGGACTACATCATTGACCTCGGTCCGGAGGGCGGCAACAAAGGCGGCAACATCGTTGTAACCGGCACGCCCGAAGAGGTGGCGGCCTGTGCCGCATCGTACACCGGACAATACCTGCAGGAGAAACTGTTGGAGGACAAGCAGACACCAGCGGAAGCGCAACCGACAGCGAAATAACAAACAGGCAACTTCGTCAAAGGGCTATACCTATTATATATAGTATGCCTATGGAGCATGCGCATCGGCCATCCCTAAAGAAACAGACAGCGGGAGCGACATTCGGAATTCACCGATGTCGCTCCCGCTTTATTTGGTGAGCCTCCGTCCGGCTTGCGACGGACGGAGACGTTCAGTTCTCTAGACAGAGTATTAGCAATACATGCTTACGATTGTCTCGTAAAGCTCCTGCTTGCCGCTAGTCTGCTTCGGCTCGCCGTTCTTTTTAGCATAGTCAACCAAGTCCTCGAGAGAGAGCTTGCCCTCTTCGAACTCTTTACCCTTGCCACCATCGAACGAAGCGTAACGCTCAGCGAGCATCTTCTTGTAAGGAGACTCCTCGAGCAGAGCAGCTGCAGACTCCAATGCGCGAGCCATAGCATCCATACCAGAGATGTGTGCGATGAAGATATCCTCCAGATCGGTAGAGTTTCTGCGTGTCTTGGCATCGAAGTTGGTACCACCGTTCACGAAGCCACCGCCACGGATAATCTGCATCATGGCCTGTGTCAACTCATAGTTGTCAATGGGGAACTGGTCTGTATCCCATCCGTTCTGGTAGTCACCACGGTTGGCGTCGATAGAACCCAGCATGTCGTTGTCAACAGCTACTGCCAACTCATGCTCGAATGTGTGACCTGCCAAAGTTGCGTGGTTCACCTCGATGTTCACCTTGAAGTCTTTCTCCAGTCCGTGAGCTCTCAAGAAACCGATAACTGTTTCTGTGTCCACGTCATACTGATGTTTTGTCGGCTCCATAGGTTTCGGCTCGATGAGGAATGTACCCTTGAAGCCACGTGCACGAGCATAGTCGCGAGCCATGGTCAGGATCTGTGCCAAATGGTCTTTCTCACGTTTCTGATCGGTATTGAGGAGACTCATGTAACCCTCGCGGCCGCCCCAGAACACGTAGCTAGTACCACCCAGTTCGATAGTAGCGTCGATGGCGTTCTTGATCTGAACAGCAGCGCGTGCCACGACATCGAAGTCGGGGTTGGTAGCTGCACCGTTCATATAACGTTTGTGGTTGAACACGTTAGCTGTACCCCACAACAGTTTGATACCTGTCTCGGCCTGTTTCTGTTTTGCGTATTCTACAACAGCCTTCAAGTTAGCCTCGTATTCCTCGATAGTGTCAGCCTCAGCGCAGAGGTCTACATCGTGGAAGCAGTAGTATTCGATGCCCATCTTCTGCATGAATTCGAATCCAGCATCCATCTTCTCCTTAGCAGCCTGAACGCGGTCGGGGTTGGTGTTCCAGGGGAAAGACTTTGTGCCACCGCCGAACTGATCGCCGCCCTCAGCGCACAATGTGTGCCACCAAGCCATAGCGAACTTCAGCCATTCTTTCATAGGCTTGCCCATTATAACCTTCTCGGCATCGTAGTAACGGAATGCCATCGGGTTCTTACTCTCTTTACCTTCGAATTTGATTTTTCCTATACCAGGAAAATACTCTTTTGTTGCCATAATTATAAATATTAGATTGTCTAAGTATAATGATAATATCTCATTTTCAGTTATTCAATTACAGGAGAGACTTCCAGCGCTCGTAGGCTTCCTGGTAGCGGGCAGCGTCGGTCACGGAAGGCTCCACTACCTGCAGCTTCTCCAGTGTAACGAAGGCTTCATTGTTGTCCTTGTAGATACCAGCACCCATGCCTGCACCCTTGGCGGCTCCCACGGAACCGTCGGTGTCGTACAGTTCGATGACGGCACCCGTCACACCTGCCAACGTATCGCGGAAGATGGGACTGAGGAACATATTGGCGTTGCCGGCATGTATCTTCTTCAGCTCCATACCCATCTGTTGCATAATCTCCATACCGTATTTAAAGGAGAACACGATGCCCTCTTGTGCGGCACGGATGATGTGTGTACGATTGTGTACGTTGAAGTTGATGCCATGGATGGAGCAACCAACCTCTTTGTTTTCCAACACGCGCTCGGCTCCGTTGCCGAAAGGAATGATGCTCAGCCCGTTGCAACCGACAGGCGCTTGAGCGGCCAAGTCATTCATGTCGCTATAGGAGACCCCATCAGGCACCACGTTACGTTTCACCCACGAATTGAGGATGCCCGTACCGTTGATGCAAAGCAACACGCCCAAGCGGGTCTGTTGGTCGGTATGGTTCACATGGGCGAAGGTGTTCACGCGCGACTTGGAATCATAGTTCACTTCCCCGTTAACGCCATAGACCACACCCGATGTTCCTGCAGTGGAGGCAATCTCACCCGGGTTGAACACATTCAGCGACAAGGCATTGTTGGGTTGATCGCCTGCCCGATAGGTGACAGGGATACCAGCCTTCAAGCCCAGCTCAGTAGCCACAGCGGGAGTCACCCGACCCTGCTCGGCGAATGTCGGTTTTATGTCGGGTATCAAGCTCTTGTCGAATCCATAATAGTCCATCAGGAAGTCTGCCACCCGATTGGCCTTGAAGTCCCAGAACATACCCTCGGAAAGTCCGGACACCGTGGTGCATATCTCGCCAGTGAGTCGCATGGCAATGTAGTCACCAGGCAGCATAATCTTGTATATCTTCTCAAATACTTCGGGTTCGTTCTCCTTCACCCACGCCAATTTGGAGGCGGTGAAGTTGCCGGGAGAGTTCAGCAAATGACCCAGGCATATGTCGCTGCCCAAGGTGTCGAATGCCTTCTGTCCGTAAGACACGGCACGCGAGTCGCACCAGATGATGGCGGGACGCAACACCTGTTGCTGTTTGTCCACACACACCAAACCATGCATCTGGTAAGAGATACCGATGGCGGAGATGTCGTCGCCCGTAGCACCGGACTGTTGCAGCACTGCCTGCGTAGCGAATTTCAAGTTGTTCCACCACATTTGCGGGTTTTGCTCTGCCCAACCTGACTTCACAGCGATAATCTCCGCTTCGGTCTTGGGAAAGAAAGCCGAAGCCACACATCTACCGGTCTCAGCGTCCACCAGACTTGCCTTTACCGATGAGCTACCTATGTCATAACCTAAAAGATACATATTATATATATTCGTTTATTTGTTAATTATTTTTCAGTTTCATCTTGTTGTACGCCACCCTGTCGAACCGGTAGAAGCGGGCCGCCCGGTGGGACACTCCTGTCTGTCGCTCCTCCAGGGGAAGCACATATTCCATCTGGGCAATACGTTTATGAAAATTCCGTATATCCACCGCCTTGTCGAACACTACTTGATAAAGGTTTCGCAGTTGAGTAGCCGTGAACTTGCGAGGGAGTAACGAGAAGAGAGCTTCAGGATTGGACTCGGCATACTGACGGATGTAAATCAGTGCCTCCTTGACTATCTGCGAATGGTCGAATGCCAACTCGCCAATCTCCGCCACCGGTACCCAACAAGCCTCATAGGCATCGGAGAGATCTTTCAAGCTACGGTCAATCTTCAGCAAAGCGAGGTAAGCAATTGTTACAATCCGGTCTATCCTGTCGTGCAACCGATGGAAACGTTCCAGCCACCGCACATCCTTCGGGTTGCGCGTGCGGTCCTTGGAGCCGAAAGCCCGGAACTGCACCATCGGGATACTCTTCAAACCCGTCAATTCGGTCAGCACCCGTTTGGCAGCCTCGTCAAGATCCTCGTCTTCATAAATCAAGCTGCCCGGCAACTTAAGATTGTTAAGGTGAGGCTGCTCCTGCGCATCGAGTTGTTTAATCAACAGTGCGCACAATTGCTCACCATCGAAGCCTATCAACACACAGTCAACCGACACGTGAGGATTGATTAGTTTTTCAGAATTATCGCCCATCGCTTCCATTACCAGGACACCTCATTGATTCGGGTGCAAAAATAGATAGTTTTCCAGACATACACAATAATATACCCATATTTCATATATGTTATAAAACACTATTTCTCAGACAACTTAAATATCATCAAGCTTACAATAACCGCCAAGAGCCTTATCGTCGACTATACATTATCTATATATAGGACAGTAAACAGGCCGCAATCATCCCTCTATAGGTACAGAATTCCCATATTTTATACTAAATATCAACCAAATATTTGGGGGAATGAATAATTCGTTCTACATTTGCCTATTAAAATAGACGCACACACATATGAAAAAGAAAATTTTGGTAATGGATGACAAGGAGACTATAGCCAAGGTCATCTCAATATACCTTATGTCCGAGTACGATTGCATTTGGCTGCCCAATGGTGTTGAAGGGGTCAAATGGCTGCAGCAAGGCAATATTCCAGACCTGATTATCAGTGACATTCGTATGCCCGAAATGCGAGGCGACGAGTTCTTGGCATGGATTAAGCAAAACGAGTTGTTCCGCCACATACCGGTCATCATATTAAGTAGCGAAGACAGTACTAGCGAACGCATCCGCTTGTTGGAAGAGGGTGCAGAGGACTACATCGTGAAGCCCTTCAATCCGATGGAGCTGAAAATTAGGGTTAAAAGAATCATTCAATGACGACAGGAACCATCCATATCATCTACTTGGGAAGCAGTCCAGCTGCCACTGCCCGACTGAAGCATCTGCCAGGCTGGGAGGTACAGTGCACGACCAACTACCGCGAAGCGGCTGAACGGTGCGCCCAGACCCCCTCGGATGAACATGTCGTATTGCTGTTGGAGAAGAGCAATTTGAACGAGAACATCATTGCTGTCAAGTACATCCACAACGTGAAGAAGGATGTCTACGTAATCCTGCTGACTCAGCAACTCAGCGACAAAGAACGTACACAATATGTCCACTACGGCATACAGGATACACTCAACGACTCTGCATCCATTGCAGACATCAACAACAAGTTGCAGTTCATCAACGAATGGGCCGATGTCCTCTTCTCGAGCAAATCGAGCAACGAAGGACAAATCAAGAGTTTCAAGCTACCCCGGTGGAAACGCATGTTCGACATTGTCTTCTCGCTCTGTGCCATCGTAGCGCTCTCACCCGTCTTCATCTTCACAGCACTTGCCATCAAGGTGGAGAGCAAAGGGCCCATCTGGTATACCTCAAAGCGTGTGGGAGCCAACTACCGAATCTTCAACTTCTTGAAGTTCCGCAGCATGTATGTAGGCTCTGACAAACGGCTGAACGAGCTCTCGGCACAAAACCAATACACTGCCAACGATGCTACGGACAAGAAGGAAGAAGGCGAAGTAGCGACGGCTACACAGGAAGAGGCGAAAGGGAAAGGACCTGCAACTGCCGGCAACCTGGTTATCAGTCCTGCTGACGAGTTGCTACTGAGCGGCAACAGCGACGTGCTGATATCCGACGACTTCGTCTTCTCCGAGAAAGAGCTGAACGAGAAGCACGAGCAGGAACAACAAAACGCCTTTGTGAAGATTGCCAACGATCCGCGTATCACCAAAGTGGGGCGCATCATCCGCAAGTACAGCATCGACGAGCTACCGCAGCTCTTCAACATACTGAAGGGAGACATGTCCGTGGTGGGCAACCGACCCTTGCCACTCTATGAAGCAGAGAAGCTCACGGCCGACGACTGCATCGACCGGTTCTTCGCACCGGCAGGACTGACGGGTCTGTGGCAAGTGGAGAAGCGTGGAGACTCCGGCAAACTGTCCGCCGAGGAACGTAAGCAGTTGGACATCAAGTACGGACACACCTTCTCATTCACGACCGACCTGAAAATTATCATCAAGACGGTGACAGCATTTGTACAAAAAGAAAACGTGTAAAACATAGACATATAAGCAATGAAGGCTAAAACGACCATATTATTTCTCCTAGGCAGCTGTGTATTGTCCACAGCGGTTGCGCAAGAGGACACTCAGATAACAACGAAGAAGAACAAGAAGCAACAGGTGGTTGTGGTAGAGGACGTTGATCAAATAGCTCTTCGTAAGATTGACTACGAGAACATCCAGTTGCCGCCCTTGAGCGAACTATTCGAGAATGCCAGGGAAACAGCGCCCATAGAGCTATTGGAGAAGAAAGCTCTTTTGGAGCGGAAACTTGTCCAGAAAGAGAAACGTTCTTGGCTTTCGTTCTTCAGTGCACATGGCAACTACACGTATGGCATGTTGGACAACTACGCATCCAGCTCCGATGTGCTGACTCCTATTTACTATCAGTATACCGGCACAGAACAACACTATTGGAACGTAGGCGGGAGTGTGAGTATCCCCATTGAGACTTTGGCCGATTTAGGTGGCAAGGTGCGCCGCCAGAAGATAAACGCGGAGATAGCCGAGCTGGAGAAGGAACAGCAGTTCCAACAGTTGAAGCAACAGATTGTGACCATCTACGTCCGCATCACCAACAACCTCGTGGCCCTACAATCGGCTTCTGAGAACGCCGCAGCCTATCGCGGTGCCGGTTTGATTGCCGAACAACGTTTCCGCAACAACCAGATGGACGTGACCGCGCTAGCTGATGTGAAGAGATTTGAGAATATGGCGTCTCAAACCTATCAGGACATCATGACACAAATCACGACTGATATTCTGATATTGGAGATTCTTACCAATACGCCTATTATCACGAACTTAAATAGCAACAACTAATACCTAAACATTATGGACTACTTTCGTTATGTGATTCGTTTCCTTTACCGGATTCGCTGGTATTTGGTTACCTTACCTTTGGTTGCACTCATCATCGCTTGGTTCATGACGCGCAACATGGAGAAGGAGTATAATGTGAAGACTACAATCTACACCGGCATTATCTCAGGATACAATATCGAGACGGGAACAGCCGTGTCAGCAACCATGTCGCTAACGAACATGGAAAACCTCATCAACATCATCACCACGGAGAAAACACTGAAGGAGGTTTCGCTCCGCCTCTTCGTGGAATGTATGACCTATGGTGACGAAGAACGTAGCACCAACTATATCGGTGCTGAACACTTCCGCCAGCTCAACGCCATGGTGCCTAAGGAGGTTAAGGCGCTGATAAACAAACGCGACGAGAACCGCTCCGTAGAAAACCTAAAAGCGTACGAGAGACCCTCTATAAACAACTTTGTCTATACTTTGTTAAATGGAGGACATCCGTACTTCAGTGTCCCTCTTCTATCTGAGAAGATTAAGGTAGCCCGTCTGGGGGGGTCGGATATGATTGAGATAGGCTATTCAGCCAATGACCCCGGTGTTGCCTACAACACTTTGCGTCTGCTCAACGAAGCGTTCATTGATGAGTATCAAGAGATACGCTTCGGTGAGACCAACGATGTGATTCGCTTCTTCGAGGGAGAGGTAAAGCGTCTGTTCAAAATCCTTACCGGAGCAGAGAACGACTTGATCAAATACAACGTAGAAAAGCGTATCATCAACTACGAAGAGCAGACCAAGCAGGTAACCATTTTGGATGCGGCCCAACAGACGAAGGAAAATGAATTGTTGTTCAACAATACAACTTCAGCAGCCCTAATGAACTTCTTCGAACTAAAACTGGGCGATCAGGCAAAAGTGATACGAAGCAACAACAACTTCATCGATGAGTTGAACAAGATATCAGACTACAAGGCGAAGATATCCAACCTCGAGGTCATGAATGAAAACGGTAATCACGAAGCCGCCGAAGCGCTGAACAAATACCGCAACAAGTTGTTGGAATCAGAAAGTAATATCACCAAGATAGCTCAGGACATCACCGCTGCAGAGTCGAGCACCAACAATGTGAAATCCGCTGATTTGGTCAACAACTGGCTAGAACAGGTAATCCTGGCCGAGAAGACCGAAGCTGAAGCTGGAGCCGCAGATGTTATGCGCTCCAATTTGGATGAGGACTTCCTCTACTTCGCTCCTATCGGTGCCACCATCAACCGAAAGGAGCGCCACATCGGATTCATCGAGGGTAACTACATGGAAATGCTGAAGGCCTTGAATGCCGCACGTCTGCGCCAAAAGAACCTTCAGATGACCACGGCTACCCTGAAGGTGCTCAATCCGCCATTGTTCCCCTTGAATGCGATGCCGACCAACCGTTTGCTGATATTACTGGCCAGTTTGGTGCTCACGGTATTCTTCACGTGTGGCTATTTCGCCATCATCGAATTGCTCGACCATACGTTGCGCGACCGCGAACGAGCAGAACGACTCACAGGCGGCAAGGTGTTGGGAGTGTTCCCCAAAGAGAGTGCCTTGCGTTACCGCCGCTTCAACAGTACCATCCGACAGATGGCCCTGCGCCAGTTGAGCCGTGCCTTGCTCCCCTACTTCAAGGATGGGCAGCAGAATGTGGTAAACCTTTTCAGTACAGAGTCAAAGAACGGAAAAACGATGATTGCTTACCTGTTGGAGGAATACTGGAACTCCATCGGACTGGAAGTTCGTAAGATTACCTACGACGAGGACTTCTTGGCAGAAGACAGCAAATACCTAATGGCAAGTTCGGTGAAGGACCTCTGTCCGGATATACAACCCAACGAAGTGCTGCTGATAGAATACCCGAACCTTACCGAGCAATCCATTCCACCCGCATTGCTCAATATGGGTACGGTAAATCTGTTGGTATTCCGCGCCACGGCGGCCTGGAAGAACACGGACAAGCAACTCTTCAACAAGGTGAAGGATGTGTTGGTAAACAAGGATACCCTATTCATTTATTTGACCCAGGCCGACCGGCCTGCCGTGGAAGAGTTTACAGGACAGTTGCCTCCGTTCACTCCGATTAAGAATTTCATCTACCGACTGTCACAGCTTGGACTTACGGCAGTTGAGAGCAAAGAACTTAAATGATTGACTCATCAGACAAGATAAAGAGCCTCGATTCCTTACCTTGGATAAAATGGTTTATTATAGGAATCTTTCTGACAGGGTGGTATCTTCTATCCATCTATGTCGGAGAGGGCAACATTCCGTTTGCACTGGCTATAGCTTGCCTGCCTGCTCTCTTCCTCTTCATCGGTTTGTTCATCCACAGGCCAGTGATTCTGTTTGTCATCCTCTTTGCGGTGAACTACATCATCATGGGTCTCGGACGGTACGTAGCCATACCTGTGCCCGTGTCCGTGTTGATGGATTTGCTCTACCTCACCACACTGGCAACGCTACTCATCAACTGTCTGACTGGAAAGATATCCACCTCCCAACTAAGTACGGGAATACTCTTCATCTATCTGGTTTGGGTTGTCTATTGCCTGTTGCAAGCATTCAACGAGACGTGTGGTTTGGGGTTCGACTTTGTCAGTTGGTTTCGTGAGGTGCGTCCGTATGCATTTCATGCCATTTACATTATCCTCATCTTCTCCTTACTCATCCGGAAGACAGACCATATCAAGTGGTTTCTCTACCTTTGGGCCTTCTTCACTATCTTGGCAGTATTGAAGGGATACAAGCAACGCAATCAAGGATTCGACCCACAAGAAATGACATGGCTACTGACAGCGGGAGCTCGCACGCACTTTTTGGTAACCGGTATCCGCTATTTCTCCTTCTTCTCCGATGCGGCAAACTTCGGTTCCAACATGGCATTCTGCGTAACCACATTCGGCATTGCCACATTGATGACAAGACGTTGGTGGGAGAAAATCTATTTCGGAATAACAACGATCGGAGCAGGATACGGCATGCTGATATCCGGCACCCGAAGTGCGGTATTTGTCGCCATAATTGGTATAGCATTGTCTGTAGTACTGTCCAAAAACTTCAAGTTGTTCTGCGTATCATCGGTGGTGCTACTCAGCTTTGTGGGAATGCTGAAATTCACATTGATTGGGGACAACAACCCAATGATTCATCGTATGCGTACGGCATTTGACCCGGAGGACGCTTCGCTGAACGTACGTGAAGTGAACAAAAGGGCGATGAATGCCTACATGAAAGAGATACCATGGGGCATTGGTTTGGGAAGAGGAGAAGGCAATGTACCCAATAACAACAAATACTATCTGGTCGCCACCACTCCGCCAGACTCCACACTTGTCTACATTTGGGTGCGCACCGGCATCATAGGCATCATTCTGTATATGACCCTCTTTGTGTCGACAATGATAGGGGGAGCCTACATCATCTTGTTCAAGATAAAGGACAAGGAACTGCGGGGTTTGCTCACGGCTATGCTTTGCGGCGCGGCCAGCATGATGGTGGCAGGATATGGCAATGAAGTATACACGCAATACCCCAGTCCGTTGTTGATATTCGGATGTGAGACGATAGTGTTCCTAGGTCCCTACATCGACAAGCACATCACAAAGGAAAAGAAAGAGAAGGAGGAGTTGGCACATGAGTAACACACAACCCATACTCTCCATTGTCACAGTCAACTACAACGGCCTGGCAGACACCTGTGTGATGATTCAGTCGGTAATGAATCATCTGCAAAGTTTGTCATTTGAAATTATTGTAGTAGACAATGCTTCACGAAATGACGAAGCATCACAGTTGCAGATGGTATATGCCGACAATGAACAAGTACAAGTCATTGCCTCACCAGAGAACCGAGGCTTTGCCGGAGGCAACAATATCGGCATACGGGAAGCTAAAGGGGAATACATTCTGTTGCTCAACAACGATACATACATCAAGGACGATGGATTCTCGGGGATGATTCAGTGGATGCAACAACATCCACAGGTGGGTATGCTCTCTCCCCTTCTCGTTTACGCTTGTGACGAACATACCATTCAGTACGCCGGATTTACTCCGCTGTCACATATCACCTTACGCAATAAAGGAATTGGCTATGGAGAGTCCAACAACGGACAGTATGCAGCCCCCTACAGAACGGCATTCGCCCATGGGGCAGCGTTACTTTTTCCGAAGAAATTGCTGGAAACTGTTGGCTATATGCCCGAAAACTATTTCCTTTACTACGAAGAAATGGACTGGTGCGCCTCGCTGACCCGCAAAGGCTATGAGATATGGGTAGACCCCCGCTGTGTAGTCTACCATCTTGAGAGCCGGAGTACAAAGGTGGACAGTCCCTTAAAGATATTTTATATGACCCGCAATAGGCTTGTCTATGCCTCACGCAACCTGCCGATGCTGAACCGCTGGCTGTCATATCTCTATCAGTGCGCCATCGTGGCGCCCGTAGCGGTATGTACCCACCTGATTCATCGGCGTGCGGACTTGGCAAGAGCTACCTGGCAAGGGGTCGTGTCATTCGTTAACTTAAACAAATAAACAATATGAACTGGGAGGCCGTTTTATTTTATTTGGATTGGGTGTTGTTCATCGTCAGCCTGATGACCATACTTTATCTGTTCATCTTCTCGTTAGCAGGAATGATGGGCCGCAAAGAACAGATTGGCGTTTCGAAGCTGAAACGTCAGATACTGGTATTGTTCCCCTGTTACAAGGAGGACCGCATCATCGAGAGTACCATAAAGACATTTCTGGCACAGGACTACCCCACAGACAAGTATGACGTGGTGGTAATCTCCGACCACATGGAGGAATTGACCAACTTCAAGTTGGCCCAATATCCTATTCAGTTGCTCACGCCCAACTTTGAGGAGAGTTCTAAGGCAAAGTCCATGTCCTATGCCATCCACAACATTCCACAAAAGAGATACGACATTGTGGCCATCCTGGATGCGGACAACTTTGTGGACACCGACTTTCTGCAACGCATCAACAACGTGTATGCAGCAGGTTCGAAGGCCATACAAGCCCACCGCGTCTCGAAGAACACCAACACGAGCACGGCATTACTGGATGCCATTTCCGAGGAGATCAACAACTCCATCTTCCGGGCTGGCCATGTCAACATAGGTTTCTCGTCCGCCCTCATCGGTTCGGGTATGGCGCTCGAATACACTTGGTTCAAGGACCATGTTGACAAGCTCTGCACCTCGGGCGAGGACAGAGAGTTGGAGGTGATGCTGATGTCCGACAGAGTCTATGTGGATTATCTGAACGACTGCTACGTCTACGACGAGAAAGTACAGAAGGCAAAGGTCTTTGCCGTGCAACGACGCCGTTGGATGGCAGCGCAGTTCAATTCGCTGACCATGAACTTCAAGAAGTTCTTCGTCGCTCTTGTACAACGTAACTTCGACCTGGCGGACAAGATATACCAATGGATGATGCTTCCTCGCAGCATTCTGCTTGTACTTGTATGTTTCATGGGATTCCTCATGCCCGTTGTCTATTCCTACGTCGGCATCCACTGGTGGATGTACGCCTTCAAGTGGTGGATAGCCTTGTTTCTCTTCCTGTTGGCATTGGCATTTGCCATCCCCAACTATCTAGTGGACGAGCGGTTCAACAAGGCTCTGCTCCAGTTCCCCTCACTGGCATTCGGAATGATACTCAACCTCTTCCGCTTGCGCGGACTTCGTAAACGTTTCCTTCATACAGAACATGAGTATGCCGGTGAAAAGTAAATTTTTAGAATGGTTGCAGACTCATCCTCGGACGAAACACACCTTACACCACCTGATGATGCACCCGGTGAAGTCACGTCCGCGGTTGTGGCTTCGCATGCTCCGTTTCCTCTACACGAAACGAGGGAAAGGTTCTGTCATCTACAACAGTGTGCGGATGGACATCACTCCTTTTCATCCTTTTGTGTTAGGAGAGAAGTCCGTCGTTGAGGATTATACATGTGTGAACAATGCCGTGGGCGAACTGATTATCGGCGATCGCGTCCGCATCGGTCTGCACAATACCATCATCGGACCTGTACACATCGGCAACGATGTAGGTTTGGCCCAAGGAATCGTCGTCAGTGGTTTAAATCATAATTTCAAAAATGATCCTCGTCCTATCTTCGAGCAGGGGGTCAACACCTCCCTCATTACCATTGAAGATGATGTTTGGATAGGTGCCAACTCTACCATCACAGCAGGCGTAACTATCGGTAGGCACAGCGTAATCGGTGCAGGAAGTGTTGTCACCAAGGATATCCCCCCCTTTAGCGAAGCTGTGGGCAATCCTGCGAGAGTCATAAAGCAACTGAACAAGCCGACCAACGAAACCATGTCATGAAACAAATAGCCATCATCACACCGGGCACCTTGCCCTTGCCTTGCAGTAAAGGAGGGGCAGTAGAAAACTTAACAGAAGCCTATCTCTTGGCAAATGAAGAGCAGGTGATGTTTCACTTTCATGTGTACACGCTCTATGATGTACAAGCCAAGCGTTTATCGAAGCGATACAAGCACACCACGTTTCACTTCTTCCACACACGCAGTTTTATTAATCGCATCAAGCGTAAATTCTACAGTAAAACCATTCCTTCTTTCTATTACAACCTCTATATGGACTTCTATGGCCATTGGGCTATGCAAAAGATTCGTAGTCAGAAGGTAGATGGTTTAATTATTGAGAATCGACAGGGTTTTATCCTCAGTGATGTATTGAAAACGAAAATACCAACTATACTACATCTGCACAACGATACGCTAAGTGCCGATGCCAAGGATGCGCAGACAATCCTCAACCGCTACGATAAAATCATTACCGTATCAGATTACATCAAACGGCAAGTGGATACAATTGCTTCCAACGACAAGACGTCAGTCGTCTACAATGGCATCGACCTCCACCGATTCGCCTCACCAGAGCCACGATTCACCCGGAAAGATTTCCAACTCGATGAGAACGATTTTGTGGCACTCTATTCGGGACGCATCACTGAAATTAAAGGAGTGCGTGAGCTCATACAGGCATTCATTCGATTGAAAGGGCATACGGATATCAAGCTTTTGATTGTGGGCAATGGCAATTTTGCCAACAACAATGAAGACTCATACACGTCAGAGATGAAGAAATTGACAGAGGAAATAAAAGGCCAGGTCCGGTTTACCGGATACATTCCATACGAAGAGATGCCGTCCATCATGCCACTGGTCGATGTGGGCATTGTCCCCTCCATCTGCGAGGAGGCATTCTCATTGTCCGCATTGGAGAGCATGACAGCCAGTCTGCCTGTCATTGCCACACGCTCTGGTGGCCTCCCCGAAGTGGTAGACAACGAGTGTGCACTGCTTGTAGATAAGGATGACCACTTGGTGGAAGGTCTGTCTGATGCCATCGTTAATCTCTACGACAACCCTTCAGTCAGAAAACTCATGGGCGAGAAAGGTAGAGAACGAAGCCGTCTGTTTGATATCAAAACGTATGCCTCGAACTTTCTCAAGGAAGTGGACAGGACATTGGATAAATCAATATTATACGGAAATGCATATGGATGAGAACAAGTCTAATTATCGTCCTAAAAACAACTCAATAATAGGGTTGATACGCAATAAAGCCAAACAATTTATTCTCTCCTTTTTCAACGGAAAGCTCGGTGGCCATGGGGGGGGGATGTTCGGCGCATTGCTTCTCATAACACTCTATCCGGTTCTAATGCAGCCATTCACAAACAGTCTTGGATTACGATTGAATTGTATAATTTGCATGGTTGCCTACTTTGTCGCATATTCCTACACGTATATTGGTTCGTTAATCAAGTCTAAAATAGTCCGTAATATTTACTTTACAGTTGTCTTCATCCTTGTTTCCGTACATTGCGTGATGAACACAGCATGTTTTCTCACGGTTCACTCCGCATTAGATGCAGATATTGTTACGGCCATTCTGACCACTAATGAAAATGAAGCCTCCGAATTTTGCAATTCATATTTTACGCCCAAAGTCATAATAGCAATCTTAACGCTTGCTATTTTAATCTTTTGTCTGCTTATCTTTATTAAATGGATACGCTTTAAAACATCAACTATATTGGGAAGAATTGGCACCATCGTATATCTTATTTGCGCAGTGATAACTGCTACAAATCTTAAAATATGCCACTTTACTTCGGTTGGTTTAGTTAAAGACGTAATTTTCTTTACAAGCATACCGAAACTTAAAGTATACCAGAATACACCTAAGCTATCCATAAGATCCGAGAATCAACCACCACTCATCGTATGGGTTATAGGCGAATCACTTACCAACCACCATTGCTCACTCTATGGATACGACAAACCAACGAACCCATTTACAAAAGAGAGGGTAGACAATGGCGAAGTACTGCTGTTCAAAAATGTACAAGCTGCAGGGACACACACCCAAGATTGCTTCCAAAAGATGATGAGTACCTATGACAGTTCAATGGGTGACGAAATAAAATGGAATGAATACTATACTCTACCCGACATAGCTAAGACTGCAAACTTTCACACTTGCTGGCTATCAAATCAAAGCAAAAAAGGACTATTTGACAATATAGTAAGCCAATACGCTGAGTTTTGTGACACAACAACATTCATAGGCAATATGTTTGCAGGAATCCAACGGGTTAACTACGATGGAGAATTGCTTCCTGTATTCGACTCCATGTTACAGAATTGTAGAACAGCGCATGACTTCTTCATCCTACATTTAATGGGATGTCATGAGAATTTCAAGAAACGTTATCCTTCGTCTTTCAATTTCTTCAAAGAAAGTGATTACAGTGGTTATCCCCAAAAACAACGGGCAGAAAGAGCTGCCTACGACAACTCGATACGTTACAACGACTATGTAGTAAATAGTGTTTTCGACCTTGTAAGTCAGCATGATGCTATCGTTATATATGCACCAGATCATGGAATTGATGTCTTTGAATCAAATCCAAATGTCGCAAATCATAGCAACAATATGGATCCAATAAGCGTAAAGGCTGCACTTGACATTCCTTTCCTTATCTATATGACACATCTATTTCGCGAACGCCATTCAGACTTTGCACAGCGTGCATTGCAGAGTGTAAACAGGTCGTTCAATTTAGAGGATGTCATTTACTTGATGATGGACATCATGCAGTGCGACTTCGAAAATTCCATTGTTGCCCAGAAATCACTCGTCAGAAGGGAATAGCTGAATGCATCAAAATAAATGATTACCCAAAATGTGTCCAATTACACTCCTTTTATAAGCACGTAATCCATCCATGCACCGATGGCCACAAGAGGTATATTCTCCATCCAACCTTGGTCAACATATCCTTTCATGGAGATACGCAACCCCTTCAGTTGAGGATTGTCTTTGATGAATTGTGCCAATGACCGCGAGCGGACGTTTTCCTCTGCTTTCACCTCTATGGGTACAATCCGTCTATCGCTTTGGATGACAAAATCCAACTCTGCAGGAGTCTTACTATTGCTCCAGTAATAGGGAGTCAAGCCAGAGGCTTTCAACTGTTGCATCACGTACTGTTCAGTAAAAGTCCCTTTGAATTCCGTGAACACATTGTTACCGATAAGCATCTGACCGGCTGGTGCTTCAGTCATACAAGCCAACAATCCACTATCGAGGAAGAAGAGTTTAAAAGTGTCAAAGTCTTCGTAGAATTTCAAGGGCATCTTAGCTTCTCTTATCCGATTTACCTTGTAGACAAGCCCCGCATCCTGTAGCCATTGGATGGCCAACTCGAAATCCTTTGCACGGGCACCTTTACGTATGGCTCCATATATGAACTTCTTGTTCTCCTTCGCAAGTTGCAGAGGAAGTGATGAAATGACCTGTCTGATTCGTGTTGACTCCGCGGCAGAAGTATGTTTGGAAATATCCCGACCATAAGCCTCCAAGATGTTTCTTTGCAACTGCCGTACTTGCGCCAAATTCTTATTTTCGACGTACTTGATGACAACTCCCGGCATTCCTCCTACATAGTAATACTGACGAAGCAATTCTATCATCTTCGGCAGCATAGCCTCTATAAGTTGCCAATCCATAGTATGAAGTATCTGAACGAGACCTTCATTTCCAGTAGCATCGAGAAACTCCTCATAATCCATGGAGTACATATTAAGGACATCCACCTTGCCTACCGGGAACGACTCTCCTTGTCCCAATGTTACGCCGAGCAAAGAACCCGCCACCATCACATGATATTGCGGAGCTTTCTCCTGAAAGTATTTGAGACTATGTATACCCCGTGGAACTTCCTGTATCTCATCCAATATAACAAGCGTATCGTCCGGTGTAATTTTCACCCCTGTTATGGCCTGTAGGGCCATCAAGATGCGGTCTATGTCGTAATCGAGAGCAAATAACTCCTTCACCCTTGGCTCGTCATCGCAATTCACATAGGCTACATTCTTATACTCTTGTTTCCCGAACTGTTGCATAATCCAAGTCTTACCAACTTGACGTGCACCAAGCAATATAAGAGGCATCCTGTCCTTATTGCTTTTCCATGTCAAAAGCTGACGGTATATCTTACGTTTCATAAAGAACTATCATTTAGGTATTTCACCTGCAAAGCTACACTTTTTCGAGGATAAATCAAGCCGAAGGCAACACTTTTTCGAGGATAAAATCATTCCAACTCAACACTTTTTCGAGGATAAGCCGAGCTAGAAATTCTTCCCCGTCAGACGGTAAACGAGTTTAAATAACCCAGTCAACAGATGAACAGTACGGATAATCCACTTATGTAGAATAGGATGTTTTACCCACGAGGGTATCTCTTCCAGCAAAGGAGTCCTCAACTTCGAGAAGAACATGTAATCCTCAACTAGCCGTGATGGGAAAATAGTGCTCAGTGCTTCATAGCGCTCCTTCAACACGGCCTGTTCATTGACACTACTGAAACCGGACAAATCATAATCCGTCACCACAATGTCTGCGCAGCAGTAAGAGCATCCGTCCTTCACCACATTCTCCACCGTAAACTTCCAATCGGCTACGAAACGGAAACGCTCGTCGTAGCCTCTGTTTTCAAACAAGGACCTACGATAGAGTTCCGACTGATGTTCCAGTCCCAAGCAACAATAAAACAACGTCATCGGATTGTGCGGCCTATAATAACTGTCTATCTGCGGATAATATGCCCTGCCGAATACGACATCGGTTGTCAACCATGGGAGCAAATCCTTCAGCACATTCTCATCATGGAGGCAGTCGCCCGAGTTCATAAAGTTCAGATACTCTCCATGGGCATGGGAAATACCCTTGTTCATCGCATTGTAAATGCCCTTGTCCGACTCGGACACCCAAAGGTCTATCCGGTCGGCATACTGTTTGATTACCTCTACACTTCCGTCAGTGCTGCCGCCGTCTATCACGATGTACTCAAAATCCTTGCAGGTCTGATTCACCACACTCTCGATGGTCTTCCTCAGCCCCTCACGGTTGTTATAATTGATGGTTATGATAGAATACTTCATAGATTTAGTTATAGCCAAGTATTATTAGTTTCGGACTACCCATGTGCAGGTTTTATCACTCCTCTCACACGTTATTTACGACATCATCATTACTATTTATAGGGTCCTTGGTATTTATCCGCGTAACAAACGCTTCAATTTTCCGAGCAGACGTACGGTCTTGTACATCCACATATTGTTGTGGCCGTGTCCGTCGACAACGATGAGACCGTTCATGATATTAAATGTATGGTAACCCAAGTCCATATGGAAGTAATCAGAATGGAACATATTGACATCGGTCAGAGAGAACTTGCCATTGGCATACGCGAGACGCTGCAACACGACACCATTACCATAGCACTTGTTACAATCCTGTGCGGGCCGGTATTTTACACCATCCACTTCGAACACTTCTCCGGCGTTGCGGGCAATATTGCTGTCGAAACGAATCGTCTGCACCGGTTGGTCATCAATAGTCAGAGTGCTGCTGTCGAAGGCATAAATCTGCAACTCATCCTTGTTGGCATCCGGTTCTTTAGTGCTGAGTACGAATTCCTTTCCGTCTGCCATCTCGGTGATAATGGCATCGGTAAGCGGCAAACTGGTCACATCGCTACATTTGGTCAACTCATCCGTTTGGATGTTGTACCTGTACATCGTGGTTGTTTCCGCCTGGCTGTTCTCTGGCATCAAGTACACATTGCCGTTCTTGCGGAAGATGAACGGAAAAGAGAGATGGGTCGGCAAGTCGAGTATTATCTTCATGTCTTGCAAGGAATAATCGCTTCGCCGGACAACCAACTTGGCTATGCGTCCGATGCTCGTGTCGTAGCTGAACTCCTCAACCAACAGCACTATTTCCCTGTCGTTGACCGACAAGATTTGCGGATCGGCGAACCAACGACTTTTATAAGGATGCTTCATCCACTTGATCTCCAGCCTGCGAGCCTTCAACACGTCATGAATGTCTTCCTCAACAAAACCGATGTTATAATGAGATCGATAAGCATTATTTCTAGTTCTCATGAGGGACTCGCCTATCCTACTGAGGATATGAAAGGAGGAACGATGTGCCATATTCTATTATTCTACATTACTCAAAACCAATTTTCTGCAAACATACGAACTTAATTTGGAAAAAACAAGGTCTTGCGATGGTCATAAGAGCCCGACTGATATACCTTAGCTTAGCGTCACTGACGTTTGAGGTTGAATAATTCTACCCGAGTTCGGGATAAGAATCCCTGTTGAAAAGACCAATCACCGCTTTCCTGTAGGGATATAACCACCTACCCATCCATGAAACATGAACGGTTACGATGACCAAAATAATTTTATTGCAAATGATTTGCGCTTAAAAAAGACTCAGTTGTCTTGTATTTTCGATGGTGTATCCGACAAGGGCTTTCGGCTTGTTCTCAAAGAAACAGTATGCCCCCAAAGCAGAAATAAGATTCATCCTCAAATCCGCAGCCCCCCTAGTTTTCCCCACGGTCCTGGCTCCATGATGCAGACTTTGGCTTTTGTCGCTGAAAAATATCACTTTGTCAATAATCACAAACCCGCAAG
>CAVINS010000031.1:0-40118 GCA_963643925.1 Bacteroidaceae bacterium | reverse complement strand
ATGTTATTGTTTACTTCTCCTGAATATTGAAAGTCTTAGCAGGCTTGAATGCAGGAATCTTGTGTTCTGGAATAACGATTGAAGTGTTTTTTGATATGTTTCGAGCTGTTTTCTGCGCTCTCTTCTTCACGATGAAACTACCGAATCCACGCAGATAAACGTTCTCTTCATTTGCCAAAGAATCTTTGATGATACCCATGAAGGCCTCAACGGTAGCCATTGCAGATGCTTTGTCTACACCGGTTCTTTTGGAAATTTCGTTGATAATATCAGCTTTAGTCATTTTTGATAGTAATTATTTGTTTTAGTATATTCTTTAAAATTTTGGTCTGCAAATATATAGCTTTTCCCGAACACGGGGAAATATATTAGGAACATTTTTGAAAAAAAGAAGCCGTGAACTATTATTTGCGTACATTTGCTCCCAAATTAAGACCGATGAACAGTGCTTTTAGTGAGACACTTATCGCATGGTACCTACGCAACAAGCGTGACCTGCCGTGGCGCGACACCCGGGATCCTTATCGCATCTGGGTGTCGGAGATTATCCTGCAACAGACCCGTGTGGTGCAGGGGTATGACTATTTCCTCCGCTTCATGGAGCGTTTTCCCACGGTGGACGATTTGGCGCTCGCCAACGAGGACGAGGTGCTGAAACAGTGGCAGGGACTTGGCTACTATTCGCGGGCGCGCAACCTTCACCAGGCGGCCAAGGCTATTCACGCCTTGGGTCACTTCCCTTCTGTATATAAAGAGGTGAGAGCGCTTAAAGGGGTTGGCGACTACACCGCCGCCGCCATCTGCTCGTTTGCCTACGGACAACCCTATGCCGTTGTGGATGGCAACGTCTACCGGGTGTTGGCCCGGTGGCAAGGCATCGATGTGCCCGTGGATTCCACCGAGGGCAGGAAGCTCTTCGCGCAGTTGGCGCAAGAATTGCTTGATGTCAACCGCCCGGCTCTCTATAACCAGGCCATCATGGACTTCGGCGCGCTGCAATGTGTACCGTCGTCGCCCAACTGCATGGATTGCCCGCTGGCGGAAAGCTGCATGGCGCGTGCCAAGGGGTGGGTGGCCGAACTACCCGTGAAGCAACACAAAACCAAGGTGCGTTGGCGCTACTTCAACTACATCTTCGTCCATTCGGCCACATGCACTTATATTACAAAGCGCACGGATGCCAACGACATTTGGCAAGGACTCTATCAACTGCCGCTTGTGGAGTGCGACCGGGACTTGGACGAGGCGGACTTCCGCGTCTCCCAGTCTTTGCGCCGTCTGTGGGGCAACGGTGCCATGCCGTCCACCCTGCGCATTGTGAGACGCGGCGTGAAGCATGTGCTCTCTCATCAGGTGCTGCTCACCAACTTCTACGAGGCCGAGGTGACGGATTCGGCCGACATTCTTGCTGACTGTCTGCGCATTCCTTTGGACGGGTTGGGTCAGTATGCCGTCCCGCGTCTTGTTCATCAGTTCTTGAAGGAGCGGGGAATCGTGGATTCCTAGGCTGAAAGTCTTGCACCACCGCATTCGGGGTTGCTGTGTCGCAAGCTCTGAATCAGGCTTCCGCCGCATGCCGAGTTATTTCCGCCACATGCCGACTTGTTGCCCTTCAGATGCCTTCTCGTTGAATTCAGATGCCGAACGGCGGAAGCCCGATTAGCCGCAATTCTTTAATCTTTTTGCATTTATTGCACGGAATGTTTGCTTCCTATGTTTAATACTCTTATCTTTGAGCCGTTAAACATTTAATAGATAAAATTATGTCAGTAAATAAAGTAATATTGATAGGTAATGTGGGAAAAGACCCCGAAGTAAGACACCTGGACACTGGAGTTGCTGTGGCCACCTTCCCTCTGGCTACTACCGAGCGTGGCTATTCGTTGCCAAATGGAACTCAAGTGCCTGAGCGGACCGATTGGCACAACATTGTCTTGTGGAGAGGTCTGGCAACTACGGCGGAGAAATATGTGCACAAGGGTGACAAACTCTATATCGAAGGTAAAATCCGTCCACGTACCTATGACGACCAGAATGGCTTACGTCGCTACACGGTAGAGATTGTAGCCGATGAAATGGAGATGTTGACTCCCCGGTCCGCAGGCGCTGCCGCTCAACCGGCCCCAATTGCTCAGCCGAGCCAAAACGCTCAGCAACCTACATCTTTGGGCTCCCAAACTCAGCCGGTTGCCGATGGTGAACCTAAGGACAATCTTCCTTTCTAAGAGAGATAATACATGCGATTAGACCAACCGTGAGGCATCATGCTCTTGGCGGACCGTTTGTGACGGGACGCGACAAGGTGCCTCCGGTGGTGGGTTGTGTGACCCGATTGTTTAACTAAATTACAGTAGTTTGGATACTGATTATTTCTTATGCCAGTTAAGTGGCTTATTTGACGGTGTAACGGTGACGCCCCCTTCCGTCGGGGCACTTGTGGCCATCATCTTGGCCGCTCTACTATTGATGGTTTCCGGGTTTGTGTCGGCTTCCGAGATTGCATTCTTCTCGTTGACACCGACGGACAAGAATGAGATAGCCCAGGAAAGCCATCCCTCGGACAAAAAGATAATGGAGTTGCTCGACGACTCCGAACGGTTGTTGGCTACCATCTTGATAACCAATAATTTTGTGAACGTTACCATCATCATGCTCTGCAACTATTTCTTTGCATCGGTCATTGATTTCGGCTCGTCCAAGGTGCTCGAGTTTATCGTCATCACGGTAATCCTGACTTTCCTGTTGTTGCTCTTCGGCGAGATTATGCCTAAGATTTATTCGGCTCAGCATGCCTTGAAGTTCAGCCGCTTCGCTGCACCGGGGCTCATGTTTCTCCGGAAAGTCTTCCGCCCCGTGTCATCCATGTTGCTCCACTCGAAGGTAATCGTCAACAAGATGGTTACCAAGGAGAATTACAACATCTCCGTGGACGATCTGTCGCAGGCGCTCGAGCTGACGGACAAGAACGACTTGACCGAGGAACGCAGCATGCTGAAGGGCATCATCCGCTTTGGCGACGAGACGGCCAAGGAGGTGATGACACCCCGCACCGACATGGTGGACCTTGACGTGAAAGCCTCCTACAAAGAGGTGCTCAATTGTGTGGTGGAAAACGCCTACTCGCGTATTCCCGTCTACTCTGGCTCGCGCGACAACATCAAGGGTGTGCTCTACGTGAAGGACCTGTTGCCCCACTTGAGCAAGGGCAACAACTTCCGCTGGCAGTCGCTCATCCGACCGCCGTACTTTGTGCCCGAGACCAAGATGATTGACGACCTGTTGCGCGACTTCCAGGCCAACAAGGTGCACATCGCCATCGTGGTGGACGAGTTTGGGGGTACCTCGGGACTCGTCACCATGGAAGATATCATCGAGGAGATTGTGGGCGAAATTAACGACGAGTACGACGAGGAAGAGCACTCCTACACCAAACTCGACGACCATACCTATCTGTTCGAGGGCAAGACGCTGTTGACGGACTTCTACAAGGTGATGAAGAGCGACGGTGAGGAGTTTGAACAAGTGGCTGGCGAGGCTGATACGTTAGCCGGGCTCCTGCTGGAGATAAAGGGTGAGTTCCCGCAACTGCATGAAGTCATCACCTCCGGCATCTACACCTTCGAAGTGATGGAGCTGGACGAGCGACGTATCGTGAAGATTAAAGTCTCCCTCAGTCCGTCCGCCAAACCTGCCGAAGAGGAATAACCCGGGACTATGCCTCTCTACAAACATGTGAAAGAGGGTGCCCTGCAATGGGCGATATGGAGGATGGACGAGTCGCTCGACCAACTTGCTGCCTTGGTGCCTTATGGCGACAGACTCCTGGCTGAGTGCGCCCACTTCGGTAGTGAGCATCGTCGCAAGGAACGGGTAGGGGCGCGGGTGTTGCTCCACCATCTGCTTCGGCGCGAAGAGCCAGTCGCCTACTTGCCATCGGGGAAACCTTACCTCGTGAGCGGAGCCTGCCACATCAGCATCTCGCATACGGCGGACTATGTGGCGGTGGCTCTGCATAGTCGGCACGAGGTGGGCATCGACATCGAACGCTACGGAGCAAGGGCGTTGCGGCTGAAGGATCGCTTCGTGCGTGAGGACGAGAGCCTCGGCGACTCCGAAGTCTACATGGCTCTGCTGCACTGGAGCGCTAAAGAGACCGCCTTCAAACTGCTGGATTGTGAAGAGGTCGATTTCAAGCAACAACTCCGCATCACCCCTTTCGACCTGCAGGCGGAGGGAACCTTCATCCTCACTGAAACACGGACGGAGGATCGGAAATCTTTCTGTGTCCACTATCTCACCACCGACGACTTCGTGCTGACCCTGGCCGTGGATGAGCACTGAACAAGAGTCCTGACTGAGTGCAAGCATCCCACATCTGCCGTGGAATGACTAAAAGATGTTGGCATATAGGTCAAGATGTTTCGGATAGTCCGGATAGAGGCTGCGCTCATAGGGACAAGATTGTTTGGAAATCGGGCAGGGACGTTTCGGCTCATTGATATAGAACTAAAGGTACCCGAAAAACGACCTACAGCTCTCCAATAAACGAGCCAAGGCTCATCGGCACTTGACCCAAGGCTCAATGGCACTTGACCCAAGGCTCATTTTGTGGCTTGTTAAAAGTGAAGGGAAACCTTGTCAGGGGGGGGTGCACATCGAGTCGCTTGGCCCGACTCGGAACCGCCTGGTCTGAAGGTTGTCAGATGGTAATCTCCCCGCAGATGGGATTGTTCATCCGGTAGCGCACCTCCTGGGGGCTCATGCCGTGGCCGAAGAGGAACATCAACTTCGTCAGTGCAGCCTCCACGGTACTGTCGTGTCCGCTCACCACGCCGGCGTCCAACAGGTGGATGCCCGTCTCGTAGCGTGCCATCTCCACCGTTCCTGCCAGACACTGACTGATGTTCACTATCACGATGCCCCGGTCGGTGGCATCCTTCAGCAGACGTACCAACCACTCCTTCTGTGGCGCGTTGCCCGACCCGAAGGTCTTCAGCACCACCGCCTTCAGTCCCGGCACGCTGAGTATCTGCGACACGATGTTCTCCTGTATGCCGGGGAACAGCGTGAGGATGACCACATTCGTGTCGAAGAGGAAGTGCGGCTTCAAGGGGATGGAGAAGTCCACCTTCCGGATGAAATCCTCGATGTAGTTGATGTGGATGCCGGCATTGGCCAGCACCGGATAGTTGTAGGACTTGAAGGCATTGAAGTGCTCCACGTTGATTTTCGTCGTTCGGTTGCCGCGCATCA
Organism: Bacteroidaceae bacterium; assembly: GCA_963643925.1. Taxonomy (GTDB): domain Bacteria; phylum Bacteroidota; class Bacteroidia; order Bacteroidales; family Bacteroidaceae; genus Phocaeicola_A. Next base: position 34,865 of record CAVINS010000031.1, on the reverse strand, counting down.
GCACGTTGTTGAAGAAGATGCAGACCTCGGGCACGATGGGCGTACCGTCCGAATGCTTGGCGGCAGCTATCTCTATTGCCGTAATCAGATTCTCCTTGCCGTCAGTCCGCAGCATGCCGATAGGCAACTGGCTACCGGTGAGGATGACCGGTTTCGTCAGATTCTCCAGCATGAAGCTGAGGGCCGAGGCCGTGTAGGCCATGGTGTCCGTGCCGTGCAGGATGACGAAACCGTCGTAGCGCTCGTAGTTGTAATGGATGATTTTCACAATCTTCGCCCAAAGGTTCGGCTCCATATCGGAAGAGTCAATCGGTGGATTGAACTGGTACGTACTGATGTGGTAGTTGAAGCGCTTCAGTTCGGGCACATGGTTTTGCAGGTGGTCGAAGTTGAAGGTCTCCAACGCTCCAGTCTCGGAGTTTTGAATCATACCGATGGTTCCTCCGGTATAGATAAGCAGAACGGAAGGGTATTTTTTCAGTAGCATAAAATCATCTCTTTAATCATAAATACGCCACAAAGATAGAGACATCTCTTGGATAATCGGATACAATCTGAGAAAAAATATCATTTTGCTAGATAAACATGGTCCGTTTACCTTCCAATGTCCGATAATAACCGACCAATAGCCTTGTCGGCATCGCCGCCCTCTTCGTTTAGCAAGGAGACGAACCGGCTGCCGATGATGGCTCCCGAGGCGTGGGCGCAAGCGGCCCAGTAGGTCTGCTCGTTGGAGATGCCGAAGCCTACCATTCGCGGGTTGCTGAGGCTCATCCGCTCGATGCGCTCGAAGTAGGCTTGCTTCTGTGCATTGAAGTCCTTCTGTGCGCCGGTGATGGATGCAGAGGACACCATGTAGATGAATCCGGCGGTGTGTTGGTCGATGAAGCGGATGCGCTCGTCGCTCGTCTCGGGTGTGATGAGCATGATGATTCGCAGGCCATACTTGTCCGCCACGGATTTGTAACTCTCCATATACTCCTTGAAAGGCAGGTCGGGGATGATCATGCCGTCCACGCCGCACTGTTGGCACGATTGGCAGAAGGCCTCGAAGCCATACTGCATGATGGGGTTGAGATAGCCCATCAGAATGAGTGGAATGTGCACCGACTGGCGTACCTCCTTGAGTTGGCCGAACAGCGTGCGTAGCGTCATGCCGTTGCGTAAGGCACGTGTGCTGGCTTCCTGTATCACTGGTCCGTCCGCCATAGGGTCGCTGAAGGGTATCCCTATCTCTAACATGTCTACCCCGCGGCGCTCCAAAGCTTCCATCACACCCACTGTGCTGTCCAGCGTAGGATATCCGGCGCAGAAATAAATGGAGAGTATCTCTTCTTTCTTGGTACTGAATAATTGATTGATTCTGTTCATCTTTGTATCGTTTTAAATAAGTTGTGTAAAAATGTGTCTATTGAGGCAATGTCTTTGTATCCCGGCAGTACCTCGAACCGGCTGTTCAGGTCGATGCCTGCCCACCGCGGGTGGCTGAAGTGCGCGAGCTGGTCCACGTGGTCTGCCGAGATGCCGCCACTCAGCAGGAAGGGTGTCTCTCCTCGATAGTCGCGGAGTATCTCCCAGGTGAACGACCGTCCCGATCCGCCCAGCTCCGGGCAACGGGTGTCGAACAGGTAGTAGTCGCACAGTCCGTCGTAGGTCTCTGTCTGCGCCAAGTCGGCTACCGTAGCTATGGAGAATACTTTGATGAGTAGGACTTCCCGGTCCAGTGTACTCAGTTCCTCCCTCAACCGGCGGCAGTAGCCGGCACTCATGTTGCCGTGCAGTTGCACACCGTGCAGACCGTATTCCCTTACCTTGTCTATCAGGTCGGGCATCGTGTTGTCCACGAACACGCCGATTCGTTTTGTCGCCCGGGGCATGTAGTGGGGTAACATCGCTACGAAGCGGGGCGATTTCGGGTAGAAGATGAAGCCCATCCAGTCCACGTCCAGCTGCTCCAATGCGCGGATGTTGTCCGGCTCGTGCATGCCACATACCTTCACTATCATCGCAGGGCATGAATGAAGGAGTGGAGAGCCGCTCCCGGGTTGGACGTCTTCATGAACGATTCACCTATGAGGAACCCTTGGAAACCGCAGGCCCGCAATTGCTTGATGGTGTCGGCACTGGAGATGCTGCTCTCGGATACCAGCACTTTGCCTTGGGGCAACTTCTCCGCCAGGCGGAACGAGTTCTGCACATCGGTGTGGAAGGTGCCCAGGTTTCGGTTGTTCACCCCCACCATGTCCACCTCGTCGTCCACATACTCCAGCTCGCTTTCGGCGTGAATCTCCAGCAGCACCTCCATCGAAAGTTCGTGTGCCAGGTGGCTCAGCTCCCGACACTGTTCCTTTGTGAGACAAGCGGCAATCAGCAGGATGGCATCCGCCCCGATGGTGCGTGCTTGGTACACTTGGTAGGGGGCGATGATGAAGTCCTTGCGCAGGATGGGCACGCCCACCTTTGCCCGCACCTGCCGGATGTAGCCCAGACTGCCACCGAAGAAATGTTCGTCGGTGAGGATGGAGAGGGCAGATGCCCCGTTCTGAGCGTACTTCACCGGTATCACGCCGGGGTCTCCCTCCTCCTTTATCCAACCCTTCGATGGAGATTTCCGTTTGAACTCGGCAATGATGCCGGTGGACGACTCTCTGAGACTCTTGCTCATGCTGAGGGTCTGTCGCTCCTCGTCGTCGCAGAGGTTCTGCAGCAGGTCTAGCGGGAACATCTTTTTCTGCGTCTCTATCTCCTGGCGTTTGTAGGCAACTATTTCGTCTAGTATGTCCATTGTATCCGTTCGCTTTAGCTGTTCAGTTCAATGAATTTCTTCAGTGTATGCAGAGCCTTGCCGCTCTCGAGCGACTCGCGGGCGATGGCCATGCACTCCTCGATGTCATTGGCTGGCTCTATGGCCTGTATGGCGAAGGCGGCATTGGTCAGTACGCACGTCTTCTGAGCCTCGGTAGCCGCGTTGTTGAGCACATTGTCGAAGATGCGGGCTGCCTCCTCCTTGGTGTCGCCGCCGAACAGCTCCTCCTGGCGGATAGCGGTGATGCCCAGCTTCTCAGGATGGAACACCTGCTCGTAGCTGGCGGTGGTCACCTTGAAGTCGCTGGTCAGCGAGATCTCGTCGTAACCGTCGAGGCTGGTCACTACGGCAAAGCCGATGCCCAACTTCTGGAATACGTTCGTGTAGAGGCGCAACTGGTTGAGGTCGGCCACGCCCAACAGCTGGTAAGCCGGTTTGCAGGGGTTCACCAGCGGGCCAAGCAGGTTGAAGATGGTGCGCACCTGCAGCGCCTTGCGAACACCGGCCACATACTTCATCGCGGGGTTGAAGAGTGGTGCGTGCATATACACCATGTGTGTCTCTTCCATCGAGCGGGTCAGCTTCTCCTGGTCGGCGGTGAACTTCACCCCGTGCTGCTCCATCACGTTGCTGGCGCCGCTCACCGAGGTGGCTCCGTAGTTGCCGTGCTTCGACACATTGTAGCCAGCGCCGGCCACCACAAAGCAGGCGCAGGTGGAGATGTTGAAGGTGTTCTTGCCGTCGCCGCCTGTCCCGACGATGTCTATGGGGCGGTAAGCGTCCAGCTCCACCGGCACGCGGGTGGTCATCAGCGCCTCGCGGAATCCTATCAGTTCGTCCACCGTTATCTCTCTCATGCGGAAGACGGTGAGCATGGCGGCAATCTGTGCCTCGGAATATTTCTCCCGTGTGATGTTCAGCAGTATCTCTTTGGTCTCGGTCTGTGTCAGCTCCTCGTTGTCGAAGAGTCTGTTCAGTATGGTTTTCATTGTTGAATTTCTTTTTATGAGTATTGAAATGTTTATGTTTCTTCTTCTCTGTCGTGAAGGACTGATTGTTAACGATGTTCGTTTGGGTGCTTCAACCAGTTGCGGACAATCTGTCCTCCGTCCGGCGTGAGCACTGACTCGGGATGGAACTGTATGCCTTGGATGTCGTACTCCTTGTGCTTCAGTGCCATGATGTGACCTTCTTCGCTGACGGCGGTCACTTCCAGACAGGAGGGCAGGTTCTGCGGGTCGACCACCCACGAGTGGTAGCGTCCTACGGGGATTTCCTTCCCCAGTTCCTCGAACAGGTAGCTGTTGCCCAGCAGTCGTACGGGTGTCTGTACGCCGTGGAACACGTTGGACAGGTTGTGGAGCCGTGCGCCGAAGCACTCGCCGATGGCTTGGTGCCCCAGGCAGATGCCCAGTATAGGCTTCTTGCCGGCATAGGTTTCGATGACTTTCAGCAACAGTCCCGCTTCCGAGGGGATGCCCGGGCCGGGCGACAACACGATGTTGTCATACTTCTCCAGCTCCTCGAGTTGGAACTTGTCGTTGCGTACCACTTCTGTTTCTGTGCCCGATTCGTTGAGCAGGTGGTAGAGGTTATAGGTGAACGAATCGTAGTTGTCGATGATGACAGTTTTCATGATTCTGTGGTTTTAGAGAGTCCTTTTACATCCGTTCGGCCATGATGATGGCTTTCTTCAGTGCGCCCAGTTTGTTGTTTACTTCTTGCAGTTCATTCTCTTCGTTGCTCTTGGCCACGATGCCTCCGCCGGCCTGGAACCAAAGCTCGTTGTTGCGGCTGACAAATGTGCGGATGGTGATGGCCTGGTTGAGGTTGCCGTTCAGACCGATGAATCCGATGCAGCCTCCATAAGCTCCTCGGTTGTGCGGCTCATACTCGCTGATGAGCTGCATGGCCCGCACCTTGGGCGCTCCTGAGAGAGTGCCTGCGGGGAAAGTGTCGATGAAGGTCTTGATGGGGTTGGCTCCGTCGTTGAGGATTCCGCTCACACGGCTCACCAGGTGGATGACGTGGCTATAGAGTTGTGGCTCTTTGTAGAACTCTACCTTCACACCGTGGCAGTTGCGGCTCAAGTCGTTGCGGGCCAGGTCTACCAGCATTACGTGCTCGGCGTTTTCCTTCGGGTCGGCCAGCAGCTTGGCGGTGGCTTCCTTGTCATGCTCGGTGTCGCCGGTGCGTTTGGTGGTGCCGGCAATGGGGTCGATGTAGGCCGTGCGGCTCCCTATGCGGCAGTGGGTCTCGGGGGAGGAGCCGAAGATGCGGAACCCGCCGAAGTCGAAGTAGAACAGGTAGGGCGAGGGGTTGATGCTGCGCAGGGCGCGGTAGAGCTTGAAGTCGTCGCCCTTGAAGCGTTGCACGAAGCGGCGCGACAACACTATCTGGAACACGTCGCCCCGCAGGCAATGGGCGATACCCTTGCGGATGTTGGCCTTGTGTTCCTCGTCGGTGAGCGGACTGGTGGTAGGTCCTACGGCATGGAACTCGAAGGTGGAGAAGTTGCGGTTGTGAATCTTCTTCTGGATGACGTCCAGATGGTCGGTCTCGTCGCCGTCGACCATCTCCAGCATCATCATCTCGTTCTTGAAGTCGTTGAACACTATGAGGTACTTGTATAATATGTATAGCATGTCCGGCGCGTCGTTCTTCGACTCTGTGCTGTCCTTCACTGGGATGTGCTCGAAGTAGCGCACGGCATTGAACGAGGTGTAGCCGTAGAGCCCGCAGTAGTTGTTGTACTCGCCGGTCACCTCGAAGCAACCCAGGAAATCGTTGATGGCCTGGTCTACTCGATAGTCTTCAGTGATGGCGCGTCGCTCCTGGCTCCCGTCGGGGTAGTGGAACACGACGTTACCGTGGTCGATGGCTACGCTGGCCATAGGTTGCAGACCGATGAACGAGCGGTTGTTCTCGCTCCCGTGGTAGTCCGAGCTCTCCATCAGGGCACTCTGTGGAAAGATGTCGCGCACCTTCAGGTAGGTGCTCACCGGCGTGTGGAGGTCGCCTAGAATGGTTTTGTATACGGTATGGTAAGTGAACTTTTTCATTGTCTTTGTCTATTTGTCGTGTGAATGATTTGTTTTCGTTTAGTCCAGTTTGATGCGGTCTTTCTCTCGTAGGTAAGTCTCTATGTCCTTGTCGCCCCGACCCGACACGGTGAGCACCACCACGTCCGTGGGCTCGAAGGTTATGTGCTCCAGTGCTCCCAGGGCGTGTGCCGACTCCAGGGCGGGGATGATGCCCTCTAGCCGGGTCAGACGGTAAGCGGCGTTCAGTGCTTCGTCGTCGTTGATGGCCATCACGGTGGCCCGGTGTGTCTTGGCCAGGTTGGCGTGCATAGGCCCGATGCCAGGGTAGTCCAGTCCGGCGGAGATGGAGTAGGGCTCCAGTATCTGTCCGTCCTCGGTTTGCATCACCAGTGAGTAGGCTCCGTGGAGCACTCCCGGCCGTCCCAGCTGGATGGTGGCGGCAGACATCTTCGGGTTGTCGATGCCCAGCCCGCCGGCCTCGGCCAACACTATCTTCACCCGCTCGTTGTCCACGTAGTGGTAGATGGTGCCTGCCGCGTTGCTGCCGCCACCTACGCAAGCCATCAGGTAATCGGGGTAGTTGCGTCCCTCCTTCTCCGTCAGCTGACCCTTTATCTCCTCGCTGATGATGCTTTGCAGGCGGGCCACCATGTCGGGGTAGGGATGTGGGCCCACGGTGGACCCTATTATATAATAGGTATCGGACGGATGACAACACCAGTCGCGGATGGCCTCGTTGGTGGCATCCTTCAGGGTCATGTTGCCCGAGGTGACAGCGCGCACTGTGGCACCTAGCATTTTCATCTTCTCCACGTTCACCCGCTGGCGTTCGGTGTCCGTCTTTCCCATGTAGACCACGCACTCCATGTTCATCAGCGCGCAGACCGTTGCGGTGGCCACGCCATGCTGTCCGGCACCCGTCTCGGCGATGATGCGTGTCTTGCCCAGTCGCTTGGCCAGCAGGATTTGTCCGATGGTGTTGTTGATCTTGTGTGCGCCGGTGTGGTTCAGGTCCTCCCGTTTCAGATAAATCTTGCATCCGTAGCGCTCAGAGAGTCGCTTGGCCAGGTAGAGTGGGGAGGGGCGGCCCACATAGTCGCGCAGCAGCTGGTGATACTCCTGCTTGAACTCCTCACTCTCAATCACCTTCAGGTAATTGTCCTTCAGGTTCTGCACGCATTGGTAGAGTACCTCGGGGATGAAAGCTCCGCCGAACTCTCCGTAATAACCTTCATCGTCTACTAGATAAGTTTTCTTTGTCATAGCTTTATTCGTTTTAATTGTTTGTTCTGGATTAGGGGGATAAAAACAAAAAGGGCTGTCGTAAGTACGACAGCCCTTTGTTATATTCTCTGTGATTTATGGATTAGGTATATACATAGGAGCAGACCCTTACGACTTTTGGAGTTGTAAGCGGCGCCACCACCAATATGTATTGACCATAATACTCATCTTGCTTGTTTCTTGTTTTGTTTTGATTTGTGCAGCAAAAGTATGCAGCCTTTTCATACCATGCAAACATTTTGCCGTCTTTTTTCAGAAAATATTTCTAGTCTGCATCCATGCATCCGCTCCATCGGTCGATAACCGTCTGTGAGTTACGACGATGCGTCAGCGTATGAACTTGTTGGCCACGAACTCGTTCAGTTTCTCGCGGAAGCTCTCGCCTATGGGCACATCCTTGCCGTCGGAGAGGATGACACGGCTCTTGCTGATCTCCCGGATGCAGCTCAGGTTGACGATGTACGACTTGTGCAGTCGCATGAATCCGTGGCCTTCGAGGCGCTCCTCCATCTTCTTCATGCTCAGCAGCACGGTCAGGGGCTTGGTGTCCGAGGCGAGGTGGATGCGCAGGTACTCGCTCATTCCCTCTATGTAGATGATGTCGGGCACTTCGATGCGCACCACCTTGTACTCTGCCTTCACGAACAGTGCGCTGTCGGCGTCCATGGGCGACACGTTGTCGGCGTGCATCAGGTCGTACTGCCGCTTCACCTTATTGGCCGCCGTCATCACGTCGCCCAATCCGAAAGGCTTGAGCAGGTAATCAATGGCGTTCACCTTGTATCCGTCGATCGCATACTCCGAGTAGGCAGTGGTGAAGACCACCATAGGCGGATGGCTGAGCGACCGCACATAGTCCAGCCCGCTGAGGTCGGGCATGTTGATGTCGATGAAAATCACGTCGGGCTTCACCGTCTCCATCAGTCGCATGGCCTCCATGGCACTGATGCACGAACCGGCCACCTCGAAGAACGGCACCTTCTGCAAGTAGGCCGTCAGTTGCTTCAGCGCCAACGGCTCATCGTCTATCGCTATACATTTTATCATCATCCGAACAGTGTTTTAAGGTCTTTATTTGGGAGGCGCAACTGTACCTCGAATTCATTCTCCGTGGGCTGGATGGTCAGCTGGTAGTCGTTGCCATAAATCAGCTGCAGCCGTTCCTTCACGTTGCCCAGTCCCATGCCTCCGTGTATCTCCTCCTTCGATGGCTTCCGGCTGTTGCGACAATGGAAATCCACATACCCATTGTCGTCCGTCGTCACGCTCACCTCCACAAACGACTCCCGCTCGTAGCTGATGCCGTGCTTGAAGGCGTTCTCCACGAAGATGATGAGGAGCAAGGGAGGAATCTGCACGTCCGGTACGATGGTGGGCACCGATACCGTGATGCGCACGTGCTCGGCATAGCGTATGCGCATCAGTCCCACGTAGTTGGCTATGAACTCCAACTCCTTCTGCAGGGGCGCCAACGGCTTGTTGGCCTCGTAGAGCATGTAGCGCATCAGTCGCGACAGCACCTCTATGGTGTGCTTGGCCTGCTCGGGGTCGATATCTACCAGGGCGTGTATGTTGTTGAGCGTGTTCATGAAGAAGTGCGGGTTGATCTGATACTTCAGATACTCCAGTTGGTGTGTCAGGTTCTCGCGCTCCAACGCCTTCATCCGCTTGCGGTCGTCGGTCGACTTGAAGAAATATTTCGCTCCGGCGTTCAGACCGAGCAGTAGCAGCATGATGGTGATGGATACGGAGTCGCGCTGTCCGAAAGCGAATGGCGGCATGTGTCGTTGCATCCATTCCTTCCGTCGGTTCTTCCGCTCTTCCCGTTTCATCCGTTTCCATTCGTTCGTCCGGTTTCTTCGGTTCGCTCCTTCGGAAGGCTTCCCCTGTTGTTGCTTCGTGTGTTGTAGTCCTTCGGTCTGCTGTTGTTGTGACTCGCCCTGCAGCTGAGGCTCACGCTGTTGTTGGGGTCCTCTCTGTCCGCGTGGTTGTCGCTCAAAGCGTTCTATCTCTTCGGGGTGCGGTGGCTCCATCCCTTCTATCGCCATTGGAGGCTTGGGGTGCGGAAAGCTGCCCTCCTGGTAGGCCCAAAAGCCTGCCAGCAGCAACAGGGTGAGGATGGTGTAGATCACCCTGCGGCCTTTGTACACCAGCAGCGGTGCCAACAGGAAGTTGTGGAGGTAGAAGGCGATGGCAAACACTCCCAGCATGCGCCATGCGTTCCACACCTCTTGCCAGTTGTATGTCTCCGTGTGACTGGTCACCGAGCTCACATACATCGAAAGGGTGGGCGCAGCGAACAATATTGCCCACAGCGCCGCATACAATATGTTTTCAGTCTTCTTCTGTCCGGTAAATTTCATCTTTCACTGTGCGTCCCCTTGTGCCAAGGACCGCCAAATATACATATTATTATAATAGGTATAGCCGTTCGGGTGCAATTATTTACCATCCGAAACCTCTTCCTCCGCCTTGACCTCCACCACCGGGCTGACCTCCGCCTTGTCCGCCGCTGAAGTTGTAGCTGTTCACCATCTGCGAGAAGGTCATCGTGGCCAGAGTGGTGCCTCCGCTAACGGTGGCGCCGGTGACGTATCCGCAGAAGTCTGTGCCGTTGGTCACCGTGGCGCCCGCGCTGATGGTGTAGGCATTGCCTTTCGTCATCTTGGGCGACGAGAGGAGCAGGGTGCAACCCTGCCGCGAATAGCTCATCGGCACCTTGAATGCCAGCAGGTTGTTGCCGCTGGCGTCGGCTGCGGTGACGAACTGTCCGCTAGCGATGCCATTGCCGCCAACAATGGCTACGGGTTGCGAGCAGGCGCTCGAGGTAGGCGTGGAGGTGGTGCCTCCTATACCTATCACAATGCCGCCAGTGATGGCGAAGGTGTGCTCGTCGCAGTCGATGCCCGCCTCGGGAGTTGTCGTACCGCAGGCTATCACCACGCCACCGCTGATGGTGATGGTGGAGTTGGAGTCGATGCCGTCGTTGTTGGTACCCACGGCGAAGACGTTTCCGCCGCTGATGGTCAGTGCCAGTGCCGAGTTGATGGCATCGTCGTAGCAGTAGGCCTCTATGTCGCCTCCGGAGATTTCCATTGTGCCTTTGCTCTCAATGCCTTCGGAACCTTCGCCACCGGAACATCTTACCCGGATGTCGCCACCCTTGATGTACATGTTGCCGTCGCTCTTGATGCCCTTGGGTGAGGTGTCCAGTTTGTTGAGCACATATTGTTTGCCGGTGGTTATCACCTTGATGGTGCCGCCGTTCACGGTCAGGGTCTGGTCAGTACTGATGCCCTTGCCCCCGGCTCCCGTGCTCTTGCACAGCACCGTTCCGCTGTTGATGACGATGATGCTGTCTGCCTTGATGCCGGCGCAGGCTGTCACGTCCGTGCCGTCCTCGTCCAGCTCACCGCCACCCGTGGTGATGGCAGTTGTCCGTCCGCCGTCAATCTGCACAAGGCCGTCGCAACTGAATGCCTTGGCTGCCGTGGCCGAAGCCTCCACGTTGATGACGCCGCCTTTGATGTAGATGGCGTCGTTGGCCTTGATGCCGTTGCCGGCTGTCGCCTTCACGTAGATGTTGTTGCCCGGGCGGAAGAACACATAGTCGTCGCTGCGGATGCCGGCTTTGCAGTTGGCATTCACCTGCAGTGTACCTTTGCCGGAGAAGAGCAACTTGCCTTCGCTGAAGAGGGTGGCTTTCATGTCCTCGCTCTCCGTTGCGTCGTTGTAGGCTGTTCCGTCGGTCAGCTTGTTGATCGTCCCGTCCGTCAGTATGATGAAGCCGCGCTTCTTGCTCTGTATGTTCAGCGGCGCGCCGTCGGGGTTGGTGATGTCCACCCCGTTGAGTTGCAGGGCGAACTTATTTTCGCTATAGATTTTCAGAAATCCGTTCGTGGTGGTACCGCTCACGATGTACTTCACCTTCTTGGCCGTGGATGTCACCACCACGTCGGCACCGGTTGTGGTCACCGTCACACCCTTCACTTCGCCTGTTGCTGTGGCCGAAGTCCCGTCGAAGGCGATGCTCACTTCGCTGGAGAAAGTATTGTTCTCGATGTAGTCCTCGTAGTTGTCGGCATCTTCCACTGTGGGGATGGTTTCCGTCTCTTCCAGGGCCGTCTCGTCAATCGCAATGTCGAACGAGGTCAGTTCGCTGATGGAACTGTCGTAGGCAGTTCCGCTGTTGCTTGCGTCTGTCCCTCCGTCATACCCGGGAGCGTTCCAGTTGTCCGTCCATGCATTGTTGGTGGAGCATGCTGCCAGCATCTCCGCCGCCATCAAATAAATAAGTAGGCGTTTCATATCTGTCGTTATTAATAATGAACGCCGCAAAGATAATCGCTGCTACTTTGTGCTACAAATCTATTCAACCAACCACACGATTGTATCAACCAAAGGGGCGATTGTTGCATTTACATCGATTGTGATCCTTTCCAATGGGTCCAACGCCGGGAGAGGCTCCGGATAGGGTGGTGTCAGTGACCAGTTCCCCACCAATGGCTCCACTTCTCCGTTCTCTCCGTTGAGGAAGGCCATAGGTGTCAGTGACCTGTCCCCTTACCAACGGCTCCACTGGGTAGGTTCTACCAGGGGAGAGGCTTCGGGTTGGGTGGCATCGGTGAAAATGGGTGTCTTGGTGTAGTGGGTGTTCACGTCGGTCTTGCCTAGCAGGAACTTGTCGAGGAACGCACCGACCTCCTCGTACTGCGACTCGGGCAGTGAGCAATGTCCGTGGCCACCCACGATGGAGTAACCGCAACGGTCAGCGATGCCATACTGCTGCCACACTTTGCGGGCGGCGTGCATGGAGACGTAGCCGGAGCCGTCGGCCAACCAACGGAAATCAGGGTTGCCGAGCATCAAGATGGCTCGCGGACAACACATCGCCACCAACTCATGATGGTCGTAGGGCAGATAGTAGACGCTGTCACCCCCAAAGGTGGACTTCAGACTCTTCATGAACCAATGGTAGTCGGTGTTGTCAATCCCTTCCCAGGTATCTTCTTTGGCACAACTGGCATTGTGTGCACGGGTCACACGCCAAGCGGCGGCACCGCCACCGCCTGGTTCCTGGGTGATGGTGAGGGCCACACGTTCGTCGAAGGCTCCGCAGAACAGGGCCATCTTGCCTGCATACGAGCAACCGGTGACTCCTATGTGACTCATGTCTATCCTTGTGACCTCGGTGCCCAACTTCTGCAGACCGTCGATGAGGCGGCTGAATCCCCATGCCCACTCGCTGTATGCGCCATTGTTGGAGAGGTGGGGATAGAGGCGCTCGAAGTCGCGTGTCTTGCTGTCGCGGAACTGTGAATAGCCGTTGATTTGGCCAGCGGAGAACGTCATGGTGGCGATGTGGCGCTCAGTCAGCAGATGGTGGGGCAGGCTGATGTGGTCCGCACCAATCATGAGCGGATAGGGAGCCGTGCCGCCGGTCGGGTAGTGGATGACGGCTGTCTGTGTGAGTGTGTCGCCCCGTACGATGGTTTTGACGGTGAGCACGCTGTCCACGAGCGTAGCCACGATTTGGTCCATAGAGACGGCGGGCTTCTCGCCGATTTCGTAGTGTTGTATCTCGCGCGCTATCTCACCCCGGCGCTTCGCCCAGTCCTTGAAGTCAAGTGACCTGTTCTTGCCGTTGGACGAGAGGAACGGGTCGGTCAGCTGTTCGCAGTAGGGCAGTTGACCGATGGTGGGGAAGATTGGGTCGGCATTGCCTACGGCCGTGTTTTCTACATTGTAAACCAACGGAATGTTCTGGGCAGAGGCGCCGAGCGCCGACAGGACGGATGCTAAGAGAATAAACTTTTTCATACTATCTATTTAAGACTAAGAGACAGAAAATGTTGAATGTTTTATGTTTTACGTTAGAAGGCTAAGAGTCAAACTAAATCGTCGAAGGTGACTTCACCGCCTGCCATCCCGAAGGACAAAGGGAGGCGACAGACCGAAACAGCGTTAATCGTTTCATGTTGGAAGACTATTCCCAGCTGTTAGCGAGAGCAATCGTTCGCGGAGCCCAAGACAATCGATTGTATAGGCAAAAACAATTAGATTGTATGAGCCTAAACAATCGATTGTATAAGCCAAAACAATTAGATTGTATTGGCCCGGACAATGCATTGTCGTTTGCCGGATGCTCCTTTCTGGGACGCTCTACCTCACATGGAAGAAGTCGAAGTCGGCGTAGCCACCCAACATGCGGGTAGGGAAGTAGAAGAGACCGAATCGCTGTCCGCAGAAGTCGGGCCAGTCATACTGCATGTGGAGGGTGTCGCCGATAGGCTGCCAACGCTTGCCGTCGAGGCTGTAGGCAAAGTCACCCAAATCGCGACGGTCAGTGAAGTCGCCGTGGGCACGTAGGTATACCTTGTTACCCTTGAGGGATTTCTTCTCGACAATGATGCCGGTTGCGTCACCCTTCTGGGCGGCACGCCGCATGACGATGTACTTCTGTCCGTCAATCACCTCTACACCCACATAGCCGTATTGGTTTTGGAAGAGGGTGAGCCCGGCACAGTCGCCATCCTTCATGCCACGCACGTCGAGCAGTGCCTCCGCCGTGCACTCGGGTCCGAAGGTGCGCTGGGTGAGGGTGTTGCGTGCGTCGCGTATGTTGTGCGCCATGTTGCCGCCCTTCAGCCGGAGCCAACCCTTGCGGTCGGTGAGTGACCAGTAGCGGTTGTCGGGGTTGTGGTTCCACTGCCATTCCTTTTTTAATATAGAGGTGGTGAGGTCGTACTCGCCGCCACGGCCAATCGTGTTGGCATACTTGTCGGAGATGAGGTAGCGGTCCGCCTCCTTGCCGTTGACGAACTCGTCGCTCACCACGATGGATGGCTTGGTGTCCACCACGGTTTGTCCTTTCACGGGCATCTCCATGACGGCATCGGCTACGGTGCCACCGTTCTTACCGATGACGGGCCATCCGTCCTTGTCCCACTCCATGGCGATGAGCACGGGCATGCGTCCCACCGACCCTTGGTCCTGGAAGAGCATGGCGTACCACTTGCCGTCGGGTGTATCCACGATGTTGCCCTGAGCCACACCGTTGTTGCGCTGGAAGAAGGTGCCGTCGGCGTTCTTCATGTGTCCGATGAACACCTTGCGGCATTCCCACTGCTCACCCATGAGCGCCTTGCTGCGCCAACAGATTTGTTGGCGCCAAGCCTCGCCGTGTCCGCCTTGTATCATAAATATGTAATAGTAGTCACCGATCTTGTAGCCGTGGTAACCCTCGGCACGCAGCCCCTGGGATGGGTTGTCGGCCTGTGTGTAGTCGAGGAATTTCTTGCGCTCGCCCAGCTTCACGTTGCCCTGTCCATCGGAGATAATCTCGCAGAGGTAGGCCTGGTGTTCGTTGAGGCTGGCGTTGGGGTGCACCACATACTTCTTGCACTCGGTGCCGGTGTCCTCGAACAGGAAGCCCGGGTCGTAGCACATGCTCACCTCGTTGCGGTGCCAGGGGCCGTGCTCTATGTCGCGGGTGGTGAAGATGTATGATTTCTGTGTGGTGTTGCAGGTAACGATGAGGTAGAACATGTGCTCATATTTGTCGTAGCGGATGTTGGCTGCCCACGAACCTTTGGCATAATCGTTCTGTCCGTTCTTCAGGGCGAAGGCGTCGATCTCCTCCAATTGGTCATGTGCATAGCCTGCCACCGACCAGTTGACCAGGTCTTTCGATTTCATGATGGTACATCCCGGCGACATGTGCATGGTGGTGCTCACCATGTAAAAGGTGTCGTCCACACGAATGACGCACACGTCGGGCACATCGGCCCAGATGACAGGATTGTGGAAGGTACCGTTACCGAGGTCGCGCGAGGTCTGTGCCCCCGCGCTTAGGGTTGCGACGCCGACGAGCAGCGTCATGAGCAATTTCTTTATCATAGGTATAGTTGTCTATAGTTTCTTGCCGCAAATATAAAAAGAAATGTCGAAACATCGAAATAGGGGCGTTACAATATATTGCGGGAATGCAACATGGACGGGCCGATGGGCTGTTCCTAGCCCCACCACAACGCTTGCCGATTCTCCTGGAATTATTGACCGACGGCTATTTAGTACAGTCATTTGGGTAAATACAATACGCCCCGCTCTTGGACGGCATGGAATTCCCAAGGAGGCGTCACCGCTTGTCCAAATGCCAAAATGACTATAAAACAATCAAAATTGCCATACATTTCATTTTGCGGTCTTGCGGAGGGTGCCTACCTTTGTGCCGTATTCAAATAAACTTAAAATAGTATCATGATTATGAAAATAAAAAGACTATCGATTCTGCTCTTGGCGGGTGCTTGTCTCCTGGGTACTGCCGACGCTTTTGCGGGAAAGCCGACGAAGAGACAGGTGCTGGATGCGATGCGCTTGGCCAACGACTACTTTATGACCAAGAACAGTGACCCGGGCAAGTCCATTCCTTATCCCTCACGACATAAATCGTACGAGTCCAACCTCTGGACGCGGGCTTACTATTATGAGGGCCTGTCCGAGTTGTGGAAAGTGGACCCGCAACAGCGTTACATCGACTATGCGCTGGACTGGGCCAACAAGCACAACTGGCAGTTGCGGGGTGCCGACCGTGGACCGGTGCGCAACGCCGACAACCTCTGTGCGGGACAGGCTTACATCTTTCTATATGAGCAAGACCCGGCCAAACCGGAGAAGTATATCCACGCCATAAAGAGTGCCATCGATGCCATGATGGCCACCGACAAGATTGACGACTGGCACTGGATAGACGCTGTGCAGATGGCTATGCCCATCTTTGCGCAACTGGGCAACATCACCGGCAACAAGGCCTACTATGAGCGCGCGTACCAGATGTATAGCTTCACCAAACTGAAGCATGGTGCCAACGGACTCTACAACCCCGAGGACCGCTTGTGGTGGCGCGACGCCGACTTCGACCCTCCCTACAAGGAACCGAATGGCGAGGACTGCTACTGGGCACGCGGCAACGGATGGATTGTGGTGGCTATGGCACGCATGCTGGATCTGCTGCCGGCCGACGAACCTCACCGTGCGGAGTATGCCCGGATGCTGACGGATATGTGTGGCGCATTGGTTCCTCTGCAGCGCAAGGACGGACTGTGGAACGTCAGTCTGCACGACCCCAACCACTATGGTGGCAAGGAGGTCTCGGGAACGTCGATGTTCATCTATGGAATGGCCTATGGTGTCAACCACGGACTTCTCAGCAAGAAAGAGTTTGCACCTATCATATATAAAGCATGGAATGCCTTGGTGAGCGACTGCCTCCACACCGACGGATTCCTGGGCTACGTGCAGGGAACGGGCAAGGAACCCAAGGAGGCTCAGCCTGTCACCTACAATCGTGTGCCCGACTTCGAGGACTTCGGTCTGGGCGCGTTCCTGATGGCAGGTTCGGAAGTATACCGCATGCTGTAAATGGGGTAAGTGCGGACAGGTGTCTTGTCCCGCGCTTTTTAGTGGATGAAGCGGGTCAGTGGAGATGTGAGTCCCCACTGACCCGCTTCGCTTGCTTGTTTTCAAAGGATTGGAGGTGTGAGGAAGGTGGAAAATGTGTACTTTGTCCATCGTTGTAACAAGTAGAAAGGTAAATGTAACATTGGGATTTTACGCTCTGTGGCAAATGGTCTACTTTTGCTCTGGTTCCCGTGAGGAGCGTCGGGGCGAGTCTCGTAATCCCCGCTCCGGACCATACTCCGGGAGCCATTACATCTACAGAATAACAATAAAATCTAAAACTGATGGAAAAGAGTAATACGGATGGATTCTACAAACTATCGTGGCTGCAACGGATAGGTTTCGGCTCTGGTGACTTGGCGCAAAACCTGATTTACCAAACCGTTTGCATGTATTTGCTGCTGTTCTACACCAATGTGTACGGACTGAAACCGGAGACGGCAGCGGTGATGTTCTTGATTGTACGTATAGTGGACGTGGTGTGGGACCCGCTGGTCGGCACCTTCGTCGACAAGCACAACCCCCGGCTCGGCAAGTACCGCGCCTACCTGGTGTTGGCGGGCATCCCGCTCACAGGCTTTGCCATCCTCTGTTTCTGGAACGGATTCTCGGGCAACCTGGCCTACGCCTACATCACCTATGTGGGGCTCTCCATGTTCTATACCCTTATCAATGTACCCTACGGAGCCTTGAACGCCTCCCTCACCCGCGACACCGACGAGGTGACCACGCTCACCAGCGTGCGTATGTTCCTGGCAAACACTGGCGGACTGGCCGTAGCCTATGGTATCCCTAAGATTGTGGGTTGGCTCTCGCCCGACGGGTTGACGAATACCCCGGAGAGCGCCGACGCGTGGTTCGTCACCATGGCTGTCTATGGCGTGGCGGGACTGGCGCTGCTCATCTTCTGCTTCACCCAGTGCAAGGAACGGGTGGTGATGGATGCCAAGGAGACGGAGAACGTGCGCGTGTCCGACCTGTGGACCGAGTTCCGCCGCAACCGGCCGTTGCGCATTCTGGCCTTCTTCTTCATCACAGCGTTTGCCATGATGGCGGTAGGCAACTCGGCAGGCTCTTACTATATGATTTACAATGTGCACGGCACCAGCGACCAGATGGCCAACTTCATGGCGTTGGGTTCCATACCCGCCTTCATCTTTATGCCGATGGTGCCTTGGATAAAGCGCAAGATCGGCAAGCGGGCCATGTTCAACGTCTTTCTGTCGGTAGCCATCGTTGGTATGGCCCTGCTCTATGTCATCTCTATGGTGCCTGCGCTGAAGACACAGATCTGGTTGGTCTATGTGGCACAGTTCATCAAGTCCACAGGTGTCATCGTAGCCACCGGTTACATGTGGGCATTGGTGCCCGAGGTGATTTCCTATGGTGAGTATAAGACCGGCAAACGCATCTCGGGAATCGTCAATGCACTGACGGGCATCTTCTATAAGGCCGGAATGGCGCTGGGCGGCGTGGTGCCGGGACTGGTGCTGGCCTATGTAGGTTTCGAGAAGGACAATGCCGTGAGCCAGTCTGCCTTCACCGAACAAGGCATTCTGTGGCTGGTGGCCGTCATCCCGGCCCTGCTGTTGGTGCTGGCCATGTTCATCATCTCCAAGTATGAGTTGGACGATGCTACGGTGGACCGCATCAACAAGGAGATTGAGGCGCGTGCGAAGAATTAGAGTTTACACATTATTATATATAATATGAAGAAAGAAATGAGATACCTGGTGCCGGGCGATTACATGGCCGACCCGGCGGTGCACGTGTTCAACGATAGGCTCTACATCTATCCCAGCCACGACTGGGAGAGCGGGATACCTGAGAACGACAACGGCGACCACTTCAATATGAAGGACTATCACGTATATTCCACCACCGACCCGATGCACGGCGAGATTGTGGACCATGGTGTGGTGTTGCGCACCGAGGACATCCCCTGGGCAGGCCGCCAGTTGTGGGACTGCGACGTGGCCGAGAAGGACGGCAAGTACTACATGTACTTCCCCTTGAAGGACAAGAACGACATCTTCCGCATCGGCGTGGCCGTGAGTGACAAGCCCGAAGGCCCGTTCATCCCGCAACCCGACCCCATCAAGGGTAGCTACAGCATCGACCCAGCTGTGCTGAACGACGGCGAAGGCAAGTACTACATGTACTTCGGCGGCTTGTGGGGCGGACAGTTGCAGCGCTATCACAACAACAAAGCCCTGGAGAACGCTGCCTTCCCTGATGACGACCAGCCGGCCATTCCCTCCCGAGTGGTGCGTCTGAGCGAAGACATGATGGAGTTCGCCGAGGAACCACAGCCCGTGGTGGTGGTGGACGAGGCTGGCAGACCTCTCACCGCTGCCGACAACAGCCGCCGTTTCTTCGAGGCTTCGTGGACCTATAAGCGCGGTGACAAGTATTACTTCGTCTATTCCACCGGCGACACGCACAACCTTTGCTACGCTACTGGCGACAATCCCTACGGACCGTTTGTCTATCGGGGCGTCATTCTGACTCCCGTGGTGGGTTGGACCACCCATGCCGCTGTAGTGGAGTACCATGGCAAGTGGTATCTGTTCCACCATGACTCTGTGCCCTCTGGTGGCAGGACCTGGCTCCGCAGCTTGAAGGTCACCGAGCTGGAGTACGATGCTGAAGGCAACATCCTCACGATAGAAGGAATACAGTGACGTAAGTTTTTTCCATAGTAGAGGCCCCGCTCTGGAAACTTTCACCCGGAAGTTCCCTGGCGGGGCTTATCGTGTGTTGAGGGGAACCACGTACTGTCAAGTGGGTAGGTAGAGTCCTCTGGAGTCTGACAAGTGGAATAGGGCTATACGCCGTATCGCATAATGCATGCATTACACCGCATTACCATTGCGCATCGACGAGATGATTTACCTTTTGGGAGAGACGATAATAATTTTATCATCGAACTGGAGGTTTACTATTATTGAAGTAGACTTCTATTATCATTGAGTTATCACTGATATCTCTGTTCAAAGTCTTTGAACAGACGTTTAGTGACTTTAAATATGTGTTCAAAGACTCTGAACA
The DNA here is from genome assembly GCA_963643925.1 of Bacteroidaceae bacterium. Lineage (GTDB taxonomy): Bacteria > Bacteroidota > Bacteroidia > Bacteroidales > Bacteroidaceae > Phocaeicola_A. The sequence goes on along the minus strand of CAVINS010000031.1, from coordinate 15,221 downwards.
CCCGTTTGGTGTCTATGCACAGAGATATCAATACAGTTCGTTGGACATTACCCTGTCTTTCGATAGTAAATCAATTATCGTTGTAATGTCTTTCTCATTCACGCAGGAGCCGGCGCGATGTTGTGGTTGGGCGTATACACTCCTGGGTGGATACGAAAAAAAGAGTTGCAAACATTGCAACTCTTTTCTACTGGTGGTGCCAACGGGAATCGAACCAGTGACACAAGGATTTTCAGTCCTTTGCTCTACCAACTGAGCTATGGCACCATTTCCCTCTCTTGGTTTTGCGGTGCAAAGGTAGGACATATTTTCGAACTACGCAACACTTGGACGAAAATAATTGCAACTTTTCTGCAATCTTCTCTCGACTGGTTAGCTCCATGATGCATCGTTGCCGTTTCCCCTCTCTGCGTCCTCCCGATGCTGAAGTAACGCACCTAATGAGAACCTGGCCCTGTCACTGAATCTTGGGTGAGGGACGGTAGAATGAGCTTGTGTGGTCCTTCTTCATCGGATCTTTGCTGCTTTTTATGGGCGAAACGTTGCCGTTCAACAGATTATTGCCCCAAGTTTGATACTCTCTATCCAATTTACACTATCTTTGTACCCAAGATAGAAAAACTGAGATTAGTATGAAGTTTATCGGAATTATTCCTGCCAGATACGCTTCTACCAGGTTCCCGGCAAAGCCGTTGGCAATCCTGGGTGGAAAACGCGTGATACAGAGAGTGTATGAACAAGTGAGGAAATCGCTCGATGATGTGTACGTTGCTACGGACAATGAAGTGATAAAAGAGGCCGTGGAGGAGTTCGGCGGCAAGGTGGTGATGACCTCTGTCAACCACCGCAGCGGGACAGACCGCTGCTACGAAGCCTATTGCAAGGTGGGCAGCGGATTCGACGTGGTGGTGAACATACAGGGCGACGAACCATTCATCCAACCCTCGCAGATAGAGGAACTTAAACATTGCTTCGACGACGAAGCCACACAGATAGCCACCTTGGCCAAACCCTTCCGCGAGGAGGACGGCAAAGAGGCCCTGTTCAACCCCAACTCTCCTAAAGTGGTGATGGACAAAGATAACCGGGCCCTTTACTTCAGCCGCTCGGTGATTCCTTACCTGCGCAATGTCGAGACTGAGGAGTGGCTCAAGCACCATACCTACTACAAGCACATCGGGCTCTACGCCTATCGGGCGGACACGCTGCGCGAGGTGACTTCACTGCCGCAGTCGTCGCTGGAGCTGGCAGAGTCGCTCGAACAGCTGCGCTGGCTGCAGAACGGATACGTCATCAAGGTAGGCGTCACGGACATCGAAACAATCGGCATCGACACCCCGGAGGACCTTGCCAAAGCGGAACAGTTCCTCAAAGACCATGCTGAATAGATCACAACAGCCGCCGTTGCACACCGTGGGCAAGGTGGACATTCCTTTGCCCGAGAAACACGTGATGCCCAACGGAATCACTATGAATGTCCTCAACACCAGCGACGAGGAGATGATTCGGCTCGACCTGCTGATAAACGGGGGCGGACTGTGGTACCAGTCGCAACCGCTGCAGGCGACGTTCGCCAACAGCATGTTGCGCCAGGGCACCCGTCAGTTCAGCTCCGAGAAGGTTGCCGAGCGACTGGACTACTATGGCGGATGGCTGGAGTCCTCCACCATCATCAAACACTCCTACGTGACGCTCTACTCGCTGAGCCGTTACTTCCCGCAACTGGTCGAGCTGCTCCGCTCCGTGGTGATGGAACCTCTCTACCCCGAGAAGGAACTGTCTGTGGCTTTGGAGCGCGGACGCCAACAGTTCAAGGTGGGCAACCAACGGGTGGATGTGAAATGCCGCAAGGCTTTCCGTCAGGCTCTGTTCGGCACCGACTTCCCTTCTGCCCGCTACGCTGTGCTGGAGGACTATGGCCGACTGAAGAGCGAGGCACTGGCGGAGTTTCACCGCCAATTCTATCACTCGGGCAACTGCACCGTCTACCTCTCCGGCAAGGTGACAGCGGAGGCTGTCCGTCTGGTGAAGGAGGCCTTTGGCACTGCACCTTGGGGCGACACCTCCTTTGCTCGCCCGAGCTACACCCACAAGCCTGTCTCCTCGCAGGAGAAGCGCGTCGCGGTGACGTGCGACCAGGCAGTTCAGAGCGCCGTCAACATGGGATTCATCACCATCGACGCGCTTCATTCCGACTTCCACAAGCTGCGGGTGCTCGTCACCCTGTTTGGCGGATATTTCGGCAGCCGGCTGATGAAGAACATCCGCGAGGAAAAGGGTTACACTTACGGCATTGGCGCCGGCATACAGGGTTTCCCCGGTTGCAGTCTGCTCTCCGTGAACACACAGGCCGCCAACGAATATGTGGAGCCTCTCATCCGCGAGGTCTATGCCGAAATGGACCGCCTGCGCCGGGAGCCCGTGCCCGAGGGCGAGCTGATGATGGTGAAGAACTACATGATGGGTATGCTGAACCGCGCGTTCGAGGGACCGCTCTCGCTGGCGGACGCCTACCTCTTCCTCGACACGTCGGAACTGCCGTATGGTTTCATGGCTGACTCCGCACGCGCCATCAGTGAGGTGACGGCACCCGAACTGCGTGAGCTGGCATGCCGTTACTTGCTCGACGAACGGGTGGTGGAGGCCGTGGCAGGGGCTGCAATCGGTAAAAACACATAAAAACAAGAGAAATCTTAGGCCATTTGGCGGTAGAACCGGAATAATGTTCTATTTTTGTGAACCTTTCGGGCGGTGGACGTTTGCAGACGCTCTCCGTCGGGAAGGTTGCAGTGGAAACGTCGGCCCGGGGCTGACCCTCCTTCTTATAATAAATTGAAATAGATGATTATGAAACATATACTGATACGAGGCTGCTTCGTCCTCTCCCTCTTTTTTCCCGCCCAGGCAATGGCGCAAATAAATATAGGTAACTACACATTTAAGGATGGTAGCATCTACACGGGCGAGCTGAAGGGCAAAAAACCGAACGGCAAGGGACGAACCGTCTTCCTCACCGGCAATGTCTACGAAGGTGAGTACGTCAAAGGCAAACGCCAGGGACACGGTGTCTTCATCTTCCCCGACGGCGAGAAGTACGACGGCGACTGGTATCAGGACCAGCAACACGGCACGGGTACCTACTACTTCATCAACAATAATCGCTACGAAGGTCTGTGGTACGCTGACTATCAACACGGTAAAGGAACCATGTACTACTACAATGGCGACGTCTACGAAGGCGACTGGGTGCGCGACCAACGCGAGGGACGCGGAACCTACACCTGGAAGAACGGCGCCAAGTACGTCGGCGAGTGGGCGAAGGACAAGAAGAACGGCCAAGGCACGTTCGACTGGAACGACGGCACCAGCTACACCGGATCGTGGAAGAACGATATGCGGCAGGGACAGGGCACGTTCCACTATTCCAATGGCGACGAGTATGTCGGCTCGTGGGAACAGGACATGCAACACGGCAAGGGTACTTACAAGTTCCACACCGGTGATATCTACGAAGGCGACTACAATATGGGCGAACGCACAGGCGAGGGAGTCTATCGCCACAAGAACGGCGACATCTACACCGGACACTTCAAGGATGGTGAGCAGGATGGTGCGGGAGTCTTCAAGTGGGCCAACGGATCGGTGTACGAAGGCAACTGGGTGAACAGCCAGCGCCAGGGCAAAGGCAAATATACCTGGGCCAATGGCGACGTGTACGAGGGGGACTGGAAGAACAACCAACCCGACGGTGAGGGCACACTGACCTGTGCCGACGGCTCACACTACAAAGGCTCGTTCTCAAAAGGCAATAAGGACGGCAAGGGTGTGATGGTGGAAAAGGACGGCCTGCGCTACGACGGCTTCTTCAAACAGGACATGAAGCACGGTCCCTTCGTGGAGACCGATGCCAACGGCCAAGTGGTGCGCCGCGGAACCTTCCGCTACGGCAAGTTCGACAACTCTGCGAAATAACCAATCCCCTCTGCGGTGCCTGCTGAACTTGCGTCGTCGCTCATGTTTGAAGGAACGATGAAGCCAGCCCCACTTGTGGTGACTTTGGACTTACGTCGCCGCTCACAAGACAACTGCGGAACTCACGCCGGCAGCTTACAACTGGATGAACAATAAACGGCCTGTCGGACAGGAAGGTCTGCCGGACCTATAACATAGAATGAAAACAAATATGATAGATTTGGAAAGCCTCACCGCCGAAGTGCGACAACTGGCGGTGACCACAGGAGCCTTCCTGAGGGAGGAACGGACCAAGTTCCACCGCGAACGGGTGCAGGAGAAGAAGTCGCACGACTACGTGTCGTACGTGGACAAAGAGTCGGAACGCCGCATCGTGGCACGGCTTAGCGAGCTGCTTCCCGAGGCGGGATTCATTGCCGAAGAGGGTAGTGGCAGTCTGCACGACGAGCCCTACTGTTGGGTGGTCGACCCGCTGGACGGAACCACCAACTTCATCCACAACAACGCCCCCTACTGCGTCAGCATTGCCTTGCGCGACCGCCAGGAGATTCTCCTCGGTGTGGTCTACGAAGTGTGCCGCGACGAGTGCTTCTGGGCCTGGAAGGGCAGTGCCGCCTATTGTAACGGCGAAGAAATCCGCGTCTCTGCAATCGACAACCTCAACGAGTCGTTCATAGAGTTGGGCTTCCCCTACGATGCCGAGCGCTACCGCGAGTTTGTGACCTCTCTGGTGCACAACCTCTACGGCCATGTCTGCGGACTCCGTCTCGAAGGAGCCTGCGCCGCCGAGCTCTGCTACATTGCCTGCGGACGTTTCGAAGCCCGCGTGGAGGGGCTGCTCGGAGCATGGGATGTGGCCGCCGGGTCGCTCATCCTGAAACAAGCCGGCGGACAGGTGACGGATTTCGCCGGCGGACCCGACTTCTACTCTGGCCGACAGGTATTGGCCACCAATGGCAAGATTCACTCCCTCATGCTGCAGCATTTGAAGAAACTCCCTGGCGTGGAATAGCCCTCATCGGACAACGTTTCGGGTGCCGTCGGGCAGCATCGGCTTGACTTGAATCAAACTTTTCGCCCTTTGGCGGAATTTTTTTAACCGAAACCCATTGACGTATAGAGAAACTCCGTATATTTGTGAGCAATAAACAAAACGTATAACCAAAGTATTTGTATAGCTATGATTATTGATACATTAGAGAATCTGAGCAAATATGCTTCGATGAACCCCTTGTTTGCCAAGGCAATTGAGTATTTGACAACTACCGACCTCAACGCACAGGAAGTTGGCAAAGTGGTGTTGCAGGGAACAGACCTCGTGGTGAACTTCCAGATGGCCAAAGGCAAGACCAAAGAACAGGCACAGCTGGAGACGCACAAGAAGTTCATCGACATCCAGATTCCCCTCTCCGCTACCGAAGTGATGGGTTACACCCCGGCAAACGCTCTGCCCGAAGGTGAATACAACGAGGAGAAAGACATCACCAAGTTTATGGGCCCGGCAGAGTCCTACATCGCCGTGAAACCCGGCATGTTCGCCATCTTCTTCCCGCAGGACGGCCACGCACCCTGCATCTCACCGGAAGAGACTATCAAGAAAATCGTCGTGAAAGTATTGGCATAAATCCTCTAGAATCTCACCCTGAAGTATGGATCCTACATTGAAACTGATTCTGAACGACCCTTGGCTGGAACCCTACGAAGAGGCCATCAACGGCCGTCATCAGCATGCGCTGGACAAAGAGCGGGAACTGACCCGTAACGGAAAGTGTACGCTGTCGGAGTTTGCCGACGGTTATCTGTACTTTGGCTTGCACCGGACGAAAGAGGGTGGATGGGTGTTCCGCGAATGGGCTCCCAACGCCACCGACATCTATTTGGTAGGAGACTTCAATGACTGGGACGAACGCCCCGACTACAAACTCAAACGTATCAAGGGTACGGGCAACTGGGAGGTGAAGCTCCCTGCTGACAAGATGCACCATGGCGACCACTACAAACTCCACGTCTATTGGGAGGGTGGCAGCGGCGAGCGAATCCCCGCCTGGGTCAACCGCGTGGTGCAGGACGAGCAGACCAAAATCTTCAGTGCACAGGTGTGGAGCCCCGACAAACCCTATACGTTCAAGAAGAAAACCTTCAAGCCAAACACGGAGCCTTTGCTCATCTACGAGTGTCACGTCGGAATGGCGCAGCCCGAGGAAAAGGTGGGCACGTACAACGAGTTCCGCGAGAAGATACTGCCCCGAATAGCCGCCGACGGATACAACTGCATCCAGATAATGGCCATCCAGGAGCACCCTTACTACGGAAGCTTCGGCTACCACGTCTCCAGCTTCTTTGCACCCTCGTCCCGCTTCGGCACTCCGGACGAGCTGAAGCAGCTCATCGACGAGGCACACTCCATGGGCATTGCCGTCATCATGGACATCGTGCACTCTCATGCCGTGAAGAACGAGCTCGAGGGACTGGGCAACTTTGCCGGCGACCCCTGTCAGTACTTCTACGAGGGCGGACGCCGCGAACATCCGGCTTGGGACTCGCTCTGCTTCGACTACGGGAAGAATGAGGTTGTCCACTTCCTCCTCTCCAACTGCAAGTATTGGCTCGACGAGTTCCACTTCGACGGATTCCGCTTCGACGGAGTCACCTCCATGCTCTACTACAGCCATGGACTGGGCGAGGCGTTCTGCAACTATGCCGACTACTTCAACGGTCACGAGGACGACAACGCCATCTGCTACCTGACCTTGGCCAACAAGCTCATCCACCAGGTGAACCCGAGGGCCATCACCATTGCCGAGGAGGTGTCCGGCATGCCAGGTCTGGCAGCCCCTGTGGCCGACGGCGGCTATGGGTTCGACTACCGCATGGCGATGAACATCCCCGACTATTGGATAAAGACCATCAAGGAGAAGGTGGACGAGGACTGGAAACCATCGAGCCTCTATTGGGAGGTGACCAACAGGCGCAGGGACGAGAAGACCATCTCTTATGCCGAGAGCCACGACCAGGCACTCGTGGGCGACAAGACCATCATCTTCCGCCTCATCGACGCGGACATGTACTGGCACTTCAAGAAGGGCGACGAGAACTTCTGCGTGGAACGCGGCATTGCACTGCACAAGATGATACGCCTGCTGACGGCAAGCACCATCAACGGCGGCTACCTCAACTTCATGGGCAATGAGTTCGGTCACCCCGAGTGGATAGACTTCCCGCGCGAAGGCAACGGATGGAGCTACAAGTATGCCCGTCGCCAGTGGAACTTGGTGGACAACCAAGAGCTCTGCTATCATTATCTGGGCGACTTCGACAAGGCGATGATTCACCTCATTGGCGGTCAGAAGAAGTTCGAGCGTAGCGAGGTGCTGGAGGTATGGCACGACGACGGCGACCAGGTGCTGGCTTACCGGCGCGACTCGTTAGTGTTCGTCTTCAACTTCAACCCCACGAAGTCCTTCACCGACTACGGATTCCTGGTGCCCAAGGGGGCGTACGACGTGGTGCTCAACACCGACGCGAAAGCCTTTGGCGGCAATGCTCTGGCTGACGACACGGTGCGCCACTTCACCAACTTCGACCCACTCTACAAGCGCGACAAGAAGGAATGGCTGAAGCTCTACATCCCCGCCCGCTCGGCAGTGGTGCTGCGGTTGGTAAAATAGAAAACGTTCCTGAGTTTCTCCTCGGGAGTGAGTTTTAGTTATTATTTTATTTATCAGATATCTATCTGCAGAGGCGGTTCGTCCATGCAGGTAGATATTTTGTTTTATCGCATCCGGTATCTGTCCCCGCATTATACCTATTATATATAGGGGACATTGTGTAGGGAAAAACAATCTAATTGTTTGGGCTTATACAATCGATTGTATAAGGGAAAACAATCGATTGTATAAGCCTCTGCGAACGTACGTAAAACGGACCATAAACGTTCACATCTCGGACGGCTAACGGGCGTCACTCTCCATCCGATAGATGGGGGTTACGCCATCAAGTAAATGTTTTGCGCCTTCTCTTGTCCGATGGTGGTGTAGGGACCATGGCCGGGGTAGACGATGGTGTCGTCCGGCAGGGTGAGGAGCTTCTGGCGAATGGCTTCGATGAGTTGCTGCTCGGTGCCGCCCCCTTCGAGGTCGGTGCGGCCAATGCTGCCGGCGAACAGGGCGTCGCCAGTGAAGAGGGCCTTCTCCTCGGCACAATAGAAGGCCAGCGAACCTGGCGAGTGACCTGGCACGTGGAAGATGCTGAACCGGTGCGTCCCGAAGTGGATGGTGTCGCCCTCAGCGATGAAACCCTTCAGTGCCACGGGTGGGTCACACTTCGTGATGCCGAAGCGGCTCATGCGCTGCTGCATCTGCTCCAGCCAGGGAAGGTCCGCCTCGTGCGCTTCGCCCCGCAAGCCGAACTCGCTCAGCATAAACGGATTGCCGAAGATGTGGTCGAAGTGGAGGTGTGTGCACAGCAGGTGCTTCAGGGCGAGTCCGTTGCTTGCCACGTAATCGCGCAACGCGCGCTTCTCCGGCTCGTAGTAGCAGCCTGCGTCTATCACCACAGCCTCGCGGGTTTCGTCCCACACGATGTAGGTGTTCACGGGCAGCATATTGAATTCATATCGTTTTATCGTCATCATAAGGTCTCGTGTTTACAGGGTTACGTAAACCACCTTCTTGGTGGTGAAGTATTCCTCGGTGAAGAAGTCCGACAGGTCGGTCACTATGGCGCTCTCCTTGCAGGGGAGAATCTCGTGCTCCAGCTCGCCTCCCTTCAGACAGAACAGTCCGTTAGGGAAGGCGTTCTGCTGCTTCTTGGCGATGTTCTTGCGGACTATCTTTGCAAGGTCCGCCAGCGGCATCACGGCCCGGCTCACCACGAAGTCGAACTGTCCTTTCTCTTCCTCGCCACGGCACTGGCGCAGTGTGACGTTGCTCAGTCCTACGGCCTCCGCCACGGCTGTCGCCACCTTTATCTTCTTCCCGATGCTGTCTATCAGGTGAAACTGCACCTCGGGGAAGAGTATCGCCAGCGGGATGCCGGGGAATCCGCCTCCCGTGCCGAAGTCCATCACCCGTGTGCCCGGCTTGAAGTGCACCACCTTGGCGATGCCCAGTGAGTGGAGCACGTGGTGCTCGTAGAGGTTGTCGATGTCCTTGCGCGAGATGACGTTGATTTTGGCGTTCCAGTCGCGGTAGAGGGCGTCGAGGGCAGCAAACTGTGTGCGTTGCTGCTCGGTCAGGTCGGGGAAGTAGTTGAGAATCCGTTCCATAGTGTGAGGTTTATTGTTTCAATATTTCAGTCAGGTCGGTGTAGGGGATGCTCAGCGTGGTCATTCCCTCTGATTGTGGCGCTATCTCGTAGTCGTTGTAGAGGAAGCGCATTGCGTCGTTGCCTAGGAGGAAGTTCTCCGATGGATAGAGGTCGGTCCACTTCAGGAAGTCCTTCTCCTTGAGGGCTTCGAGCGAGGTCACTCCCTGCTCCTTCATCAGAGCCTTCAGCAGGATGTCGGTGAGGGGCTCCTTGTAGCCGGGTGCGAAGATGCTGTCCAGGGTCAGCAGGGCGCAGTTCCTCCGGTCGAAGTTGAGGTACGTGCAGTAGTGTTCGCTGTGTGGCCCACCCATGGACCGTGTGAGCTCTACGTTGAAGCAGAGTATGTCCTTGCGCGAGTCTTCCACGGGTTGCGTGTGGAGGGCGTAGGTATAGTTGTACCAGTCGGTCTCCGCCCCTCCGTTCTTCAGGTCCATTTCGTAGTTGTATCCGGTATTCGCCTTGTAATAGCGCGCATAGTCGTTGACGAACGAGTCCACCGCCTCCTGAGGTGTGAGGCCCCAGTAGTGGAAGACGTTGTCCATTATCGTGAGGTTGATAAGCTTGGCCACGTTCGTCTCCTCGTCGATGTAGGTGAGCTTCACATCTATGGAGCAGGCGGGTGTGGCGGCGGTGTCCGTCAGGGGGACGGTGAGGCTCTTCTCCGCGGTGGCGAACTTTAGCGACGAGTTCGTTCCCGTTTTCTGCTTGCAGCCCACTGTGCCTGCTGCGACGATGAGAGCCGCCAGTGCGAGTTGTAGATGTTTTTTCATCTCTGTGTAGTCTCCTTGTCGTTTGGGTTTTACTTGTTGTGGTGGCAAAAGTAGGCATTTTCCTCCAATAATAGGCTCGGTTTGCCATTTCAGTTTTAGAAATGGGGGAGTGGAGTAGCTTCCGCTGATGCCTGGTGGATAATTAAAGCATTTCTTCGCAGACACCAATGCTACAGCCCAAGTTTTTGTACCCTATGAAGTAAAACCTCAAATATTCTCCTTATCTTTGACACCGAAATCTATAATGCCAATAATGACAGAAACTATAACATCTCAATACTCAAGCCGTAATGTGGCCTTTGATTTTGTAAAAGCTTTTGCTATATGGCTTGTTGTCTATGGACATTGTGAGCAGTATTTGCTTACTTTGGACAGAATAGACAATCCTGTCTATCAGTTTATCTACACGTTCCATATGCCGCTTTTTATGATGGTTTCCGGTTATTTCTCTGTCTCTTCCTTGAAGCAGGACGTGGTTCCGTTTCTCTTAAAGAAGTCTCGTACACTTCTCTTACCTGTAGTTACATTCACTTCGTCGCTCATATTGTATTATGCGCTCATTGGATCTCTTGGTGACTTTGGATTTCGGAACACTGCAGCACTGTTTATTAGATGGTGTTGTTTTTCTTTATGGTTTCTAAAGTCATTATTCCTATGCTATTTGTTCTTGTATTTCAGCCGTTACTTATCAGGTAAGTACCAGACCTTGTATTTCTTGATTACCTTAGTAATTAGTCAGTTGATAACGGATCTAAACTTTCCTATTATGTACCCAGTTTTTTTGATTGGATATGGATTGCGAAAGCTCAATCTTTTGGCGTTTATCTCTACGAATAGATTGATTCCCGTGTGCTTAGTCGTGCTTTTCTTGTCTATGAGCTTGCCATATTGTGCTGATTTAGAATGTGATAGTTTATTCGGGGGGGTAATTCATTTTGGTCCGAAGAATTGCTCCGTCTCTATCGCATAGTGATGGGGGCGAGCATCTCTTGTGCAATTTTATCTATTGTATATAGGATTAGTGAATCAAATGTGAAAACAAATAACTTTTTGTTCAACGGACTGATGAAGGTTGGAATGTCCACTTTGGAGATTTACATTCTCCAGTCATTCATCTTGGAAGAAATACTGGTCAAATATGTCAAACTTCCTACTGAAATGGCATTATGGCAGTCGAGCCTCATCTTTGTCCCTATTTCATTTCTGATTATATATTTATGTATGATTATCAAACGGGTTATCGATAAATGCCGTTTTGCAAGACTGTTGATATTTGGGAAGAAAAGCTAATTCTTTTTCCTGCAACGCCTTAATAACCTGTCTGATGATGAAGTGAGGTGTTGCAACGAAGTTGAGTTGATGCCAAACTCGGCAAAATAATGCAAGTTTGGCACGAACTCGTTTGGTGGTTCCGAATAAACCTTGTACCTTAGCCGATGGATTTAGCGACCTAAATGGTTATGACGTATGAAGATAATAGGCAGACAGCAGGAAATTGATTCCCTGCAGCGGTACATTGCCTCGGGGCAATCGGAGTTCATCGCACTCTACGGCAGACGGCGTGTGGGGAAGACGTTCCTCATTCGCAACCTCTTTGGCGACAGGTTCGCTTTTGCCGCGACAGGCATTTTGGATGGCGACCCGGCAGAGCAAAGGGAGAGTTTCATGGCCTCGTTACGGGATTATGGATGTGCGGATTGCACCTTCACGGACTGGATAGAGGCCTTCGCCAAACTGCGTGCCTTGCTGGAGGCGAAGGGCAAGGATAAGGAGAAACCCCTCATCGTTTTCATCGATGAGCTGCCTTGCTTCGACACACAACGGTCTAAGTTCGTTCATGCCCTGGGCTATTTCTGGAACAATTGGGCGGCTTGGCAAGGCCATGTCAAACTCATAGTCTGCGGCTCTGCCACCTCGTGGATGACACGCAACCTGCTCAATAGCAAGGGCGGACTTCACAACCGCCTGACCCATACGCTCTGCCTGCGGCAGTTCTGCCTGGCGGAGACGGAGGACTATCTGCTCAACGCCGGCTTCCAGTGGACGCGCCACAGCATTGCCCAGTGTTACATGGTCATGGGTGGCATTCCCTATTACCTGAGTCTGCTCGACAACCGCTTGAGTCTGCCACAAAACATCGATTGTCTGTTCTTTGCCGTCGACGGGAAGATGAGGGATGAGTTCAACCGACTCTACGGCTCGCTCTTCAAGAACCCCGAGGCTTATCTGAAGGTGATAGACCTTCTTGCCGGCAGCCATCAAGGGCTAACACGCAAGGAGTTGACCCTGAAGCTGAAGACCAATGGTCGGTTGACGGAAGTACTCGACGACCTGCAGCAATGTGGATTCATCAGCCGCATGGCGGTCCGGGCCCAAAGGGGAGGCCTTAAGACTACAGACGGCATCTATCACCTGACAGACTTCTACACCAGATTCTACTATGACTTCTGTCGGGGTAAGACGTCCGACGAACAATACTGGACCCACAAACTGGCCACGCCGAAGACAAACACGTGGCTGGGCTTGGCCTTCGAACGGCTCTGCATGGCACATATCCCGCAGATCAAGTCTGCCCTGGGTATCAGCGGCCTTCACACCGAATACTATTCCTGGCGCAGCCACGAACATCAGCCCGGCGCACAGATCGACCTCATCATCGAACGCTCGGACAACATGGTCAACCTGTGTGAAATCAAATACTCAGCCTCCTCTTATATAATGGATAAAACGGAATACGAGAAGTTGCTGAACCGCCAAACCGCTTTTTTGGAGGAAACGAAGTGCAGGCAAGGCATCTTCTTGACGCTCGTCACCACCTCCGCTCCTAGGCAGAACGAATACTCCGACATGATGAACACCACCGTACTGCTGGACGATTTGTTTCGGAAATAAACGCATTCTAACCCCCACACACACCGTATGAACACACCTCTACAAGTACTGAAGACCTACTACGGATACGACTCCTTCCGCCCTATGCAGCAGGAGATCATCGACCATACCCTGCAGCGGAAAGACAGCCTCGTGCTGATGCCTACCGGCGGAGGCAAGTCACTCTGCTACCAGATACCGGCTCTCATGATGGAAGGCACGGCCATCGTGGTGTCGCCCCTCATCTCCCTCATGAAGGACCAGGTGGAGGCTTTGCGTGCCAACGGCATCGCGGCGGAGGCCCTCAACAGCGGCAACACCGACGAGGCTAACTGGGACATCCGGCAGCGGTGCCTGCACGGAGAGGTGAAGCTGCTCTACATCTCGCCCGAACGCATACTGCTGGAGATTCCATGGCTGTTGCAAGACCTGGACATCTCCCTCTTCGCCATCGACGAGGCACACTGCATCTCGCACTGGGGGCACGACTTCCGCCCCGAATACGCTCAGCTGGGCAAGCTGCGCCAGCAGTTCCCATCCACGCCCATCATGGCCCTGACCGCCACGGCGGACAAACTCACCAAACAAGACATACTGGACCAGCTCAACCTCACCGACCCGCAAGTGTTCATCAGCTCGTTCGACCGTCCCAACCTCAGTCTCGACGTCAAGCGGGGCTATTCCGCCAGCGAACGGCTGCGTGCCATCCTCAACGTCATCGGCCGTCACCCCGGCGAGAGCGGCATCGTCTATTGCCTGTCGCGCAACGCCACGGACGACCTCGCCCGCAAGCTGAAGGCAAAAGGGGTGAGGGCGGATGCCTACCACGCCGGACTCTCCATCGAGGAGCGCAACCGGGTGCAGGAGGATTTCATAAACGACCGGCTGGATGTGGTGGTGGCTACCGTCGCTTTCGGCATGGGCATCGACAAAAGCAATGTGCGCTACGTCATCCACAACAACCTGCCCAAGAGCATCGAGAGCTTCTACCAGGAGATAGGTCGTGGCGGGCGCGACGGACTGCCCACTGAGACGCTCCTGTTCTACAACCTACAGGACCTCATCACCCTCCGCAAGTTTGCCGACGACAGCGGCCAACAGGAGATCAACAGCGAGAAGCTGAGCCGCATGCAGGAGTATGCCGAGGCCCAGGTGTGCCGCCGGCGCATCCTTCTCAACTACTTCGGCGAAACCTCGGAGTGCAGCTGCGGCAACTGCGACGTCTGCATCAATCCGCCCCAGCATTTCGACGGCACCACTTTGGTGCAGAAGGCACTCTCCGCCATCATGCGCACCAACCAACAGATAGGCTTCACCACCACGGTGGACATCCTGCGGGGCAACTATTCGCCCGACGTCACCGCCAAGGGGTACCAGGAACTGAAGACCTTCGGAGTGGGCAGGGACGTACCCTTCCGCGACTGGCGCGACTATCTGCTGCAGATGCTTCAGATGGGTTTCGTGGAGATAGCCTACAACGAGGACAGCCACCTGAAGGTGACCGACCTGGGCCGGGAGGTGCTCTTCGGCAAGAAGCCCGCCCAGCTGGCCGTCATTGTCCGCGAGGACCTGCACGTGAAGGCGAAAAAGAAACGGGCCGCCAAAGCGCAAGGCAAAAAGGCAGGCTCCGGAGTAGACCACGCCGGCATAAGGAACCTCTTCGGCCTCAGTTCTGCCGATGTCGACGTAGCGGCTCGTGGCGTCCGCTCTTCCAAACCGACGTCCGGCAAAGACAACAGCTTGCACAACAGTAGCCAGGAGGACGAGGAACTGTTTGAACACCTTCGCAAGCTGCGCCAGCGCATTGCCGCCGCCAACAAATGGCCTCCCTACATCGTCCTCTCGGACAAGACGCTCCACGCCCTGGCCACCGAGCGCCCCACCACCATCGTTCAGTTCAGCACCATCTACGGCATTGGCGAGCACAAGTGCAAGTCCTTCGGCCGCCAGTTTGTCGATGCCATTCGGGAGTATCTTTCGTAATCCTTATCTATGATGTGCCATATACCATTCCTTCTGCCGCCTTGTCTTTCTATCTGCTTTTGTTCCGTCAGCCGTTGGTGATATTTCTTTATTTGCCTGTCAGAAACTCCAAGTTCTTTCGCCATGCCTACTATTTTCGTGAAGAACATCTCGAGATAATCCATCGGGTTGATGCCTATACTTCGTTAGGTTATACCTTAAATTAGCAGACTAATTTCCGCATACTTGTTTTTAGATTTTTATCGTGCGCGTATGCGAGTGTGCACGATAAAACCTTGGTAATACATGTCGTCTAGGCACAGTGCCCCTTACCCCAAA
>CAVINS010000030.1:0-40879 GCA_963643925.1 Bacteroidaceae bacterium | reverse complement strand
TAGAGCACAACCTTGCCAAGGTTGGGGTCGCGAGTTCGAGTCTCGTTTTCCGCTCCTTTCCCTGAGAGGATGCTCGGATGGTGGAATCGGTAGACACGAGGGACTTAAAATCCCTTGGCTATTGCAGCTGTGCGGGTTCAAGTCCCGCTCCGAGTACATTATTACTGAAGCATCTTTCATTCCATTGAGAGGTGCTTTTTTCTTTTAACTCTAAATTTACAGTATCATGAATCGACGCATTATCGCAAGCTTTTTATCTGTTCTGATGTTGATATCCAACGTCTACGCCGTTCCCCGTGTGAAGGAAACCTTTGGCGACAACCTCCCCGCTGCCGTGAAAGAGAGTCAGTGGAAAGGCAAGAAAGTGGCCTTTCTGGGCGACTCCATCACCGACAAGAAACGCATTGGCACCGACAAGTGTTATTGGGAGTATCTCTCCGAGATGCTCGGCTTCACCCCCTACGTCTACGGTATCAACGGCAACCAGTGGAACAAGATTCTCGACCAGGCCAAGAAACTCTATGAGGAGCGTGGTACCGACATCGACGCCATCTTCATCTTCGCCGGTACCAACGACTACAATGCCGGTGTGGTCCCTGGTGAGTGGTACACCGAAGGGGCCGAGGTGACCCAGGTGAAGAACGGCAACATGGAGACCCGTCGCCTGCGCCACTTCTGCATGACGGACAGCACCTTCAAGGGCCGCATCAACCAGGCGATGCACTATCTGAAGAGCCACTTCCCCACCAAACAGATTGTCCTGATGACCCCGATACACCGTGCCTACGCCAAGTTCGGTGAGGTGAACGTGCAGCCCGCTGAGGTCTACGCCAACAAACTCGGAATCTACGTGGAGGAGTATGTGAAGATTGTGAAGGAAGCCGGCAACGTGTGGGCTGTTCCCGTCATCGACCTCAACAGCATCAGCGGTCTCTATCCCGTCAACGATGCCCATGCCCAGTACTTCCACGACGGTGCTACTGACCGTCTGCACCCGAATGCCCTGGGCCACAAACGCATGGCTACTGCCATCATGTACCAGATGTTGGCCATGCCCGCTTCGTTCGAGTAACCCCACATAGTATGCCTTATATAGTATAAGTGTCCCACGGTTCGCCAGGGATTCGCGGATAAAACAAGAGAGAGGCGCATCGGCAGTTGTTGATGCGCCTCTCTCGCACGTTTTATGGGCATCGCCCTGCACGTCATCCTGTGGGATGACGGTAGGGGCGGATACTATGGTTTTTTGGAGAAAATCCTGGAGATGACCTTCAGGTCGAACTTGGGCTTGCGGTTGTAGAAGAAGATTCCGTTCTGCTCCTGCTCCACGTCTGTCAGCTGTGTGTAGCAATAGCCCCACACCTGGTCCTTCAGACTCAGCACAGCGTCAATCTGTGATTCCAACCGATGGAGAAATTCCTCTTCCGTGGCGGGCGGCGTGCTGTAGCCCCACGACTTCTTGGTGTTGCTCTTGTCAGCTGACTCCACCCACTTGATGCCGCCTACCTCGTCAATCAGATAAGGCATTCCGCCCTCGTACTGAGGATAGGCGTAGGGGCTCTCCACCACCAGCTTGTTGAATCCCACGTTGGCCGTAGGCACCCCTTGCGGATGGTTCGGTGTCTGGAAGAACTTTCCGTTGTCGTAGAGGGCTTTCTTCAGCTTGCTGGCATCCTGTTCATAGTTGTGCACGGTCCAGATGTCCGTCTTGATGTGGCAACCGCCGCTGGCGTCGTTCACCGGGCGTGTGGGGTCCAGCGCCTTGGTCAGGCAGTAGAGGTCGTTAGCGAAGCGCGGATACTGCACGGGGTCGGGCCACCACTCCTCGTTCATCGGAGTCCAGATGAGCAACGACGGATGGTTGCGGTCGCGCAACACAATCTCCGACCACTCCTGCAGGAAGTTGCGTGCCACCTCTATGCTATTGGCGTCCATACCCCAGCTGGGAGCCTCGCCCCATGTGAGGTAGCCGAGCTTGTCGGCCCAGTAGTAGAACCGCTCCTCGAACACCTTCTGATGCAGACGCGCACCATTGAAGCCGGCTGACATGGAGAGCTCGATGTCGTGCTTCAGTGCCTCGTCCGAGGGTGCCGTCCAGATGCCGTCGGGGTAGAATCCCTGGTCGAGCACCAGGCGCTGATAGTAAGGCTCGTTGTTCAAGAATATCCGGTTCCCTTCGATGTGTATCTTACGCATGCCTATGTACGACGATACCTCGTCCACCACTTTGCCGGCGGCGTTCACCACCTGGTACTGCAGGCCGTAGAGGAAGGGCGACTCCGGCGACCACAGCTTCACGTCTTTCAGGGTGAAGACGACGGTGGAGCTGTTGCTTACTTTCACACTCTTCGTGCCCACGCGTTTCGTTCCGTCCTTCAGGGTGACGCGCAGCGTATGGTCGTTGCTGTCACTGTAGAACCGTGGATGTATCACCAGTTGCTTCTGGTCGATGTCCGTGGTCACTTGTACGCTCTGCAAGCCTACCTTCGACACGGCCTCCATCCACACCGTCTGCCAGATGCCTGTGGTGCGCGTGTAGTTGCAGCCGTTGGACTCCAGCTGCAGGCTCTGCTTGCCGGCGCTTTGCAACATCGTGCGCACGTCGCTGCTCGCCCGCACCACCAGATGATGGTCCGCTCCGTCGGCCACATACCGGGTGACGTCGAAGCTGAACGACGAGCTGCCGCCGAAGTGACGGCCCACCAACGTGCCGTCGATGAACACCTCCGAGTTGAAGTACACCGCGCCGAAATTCAGCATCACGTTGCGTCCGCTCCACTCCTGCGGCATCCGGATGACCCGATGGTACCAGATGTGGTTGATGAAGTCGGTGTGTGCCACCCCGGACAGCTTACTCTCCGGAGCGAAAGGCACCGTTATCTTGTCGCTGAACACGGTGGCTTTCTGATACCCCTTTTCCATACCCACGTTTGCAGGGTCAAACGTGTAATCCCACTCTCCATTCAAGTTTATCCACGCCTGTCGTTCGAACTGAGGCCGGGGATACTCTTTGCGGGGCACATCGGCTGTCGCTGTCTGCAACCCCCATCCGCCCAAGGCAAGGACGATAATGAGTAAATTTCTGAACTTCATGATATTGGTTTTAATAAATGAATGCTTGTTATGTGATTGTTAGAATTTCCTTAGTTTGATGCCCGATAGATAGGTCTTCCCGGCTTTATGGGCGAAGGCCACCTTCAGACAGCCGCCCTCGTGGCACACCACGTAGCGGCGTTTCACAGCGTGGAACGATCCTGCGTGGCGCGCCGGCGACAGACTCTCCTCCACCGTCCGTCCGCCTATGCTGACCGCGAAGAGGTTGGTCTTCTTTGTGGTGCTCTCTTCCGCACGGTCCAGCAGATAGACAGGCGAGGCAGTGATGCCGTCCGGGTCGGCAAACAGCAACTCCACCTCGTAGCTGCCTGCCGGCACGTCGAACCGATACTCCTCCACGTTCTCGCGCATGGTCTGGTAGAGCGGTCCGTCCGCTGTCAGGTGTATCTCGGTCTGCGTCGTCTTCTCCTTTCCGCCTACGTAACCCCATCCGCCTTCGGTGTACGCCCGGTCGGGCACCCACGTGAGCCCGCTCTCGTCGGAGGAGAAGAAGCAGTTGCTTCCCACGTTGATGGCCAGCTCCAAGGTCGACCAGTCTGCCTCGGCCAGATGCGAGGGCACGGGCTGGAACCGCACGCGCACCCCGTCGTACACCTCCTTGCCGTTGAACAATCCCGAAGCCGACAGGTAAGGGTCGGTCCCCTGGAACGGAACGTCGAACACTGCATGGCAGTTCGTCACGCTCTTGCGGCCTAGCGACTGTCCGTCGACGAACAACTCCACCTCGGGCAGGTTCGTATAGACCTTCACAGGCAGTACCACCGGTTGTCCGGCATGCTCCTGCAGCCCAGCGCGCACGTTCCAGTCGCGGCTCGCTATGTGGAGCACTGGCACGTCGTTGCGCCACATAGCCTGGTAGTAGTAATAGACATCCTTCGGTGTGCGGTCCGCGCGTACCAGTCCCTTGTTGTTGATGTGCGGCATCGACTCGCCCCGTACGGCGGACGAGAAGTCGATGAAGTTCCAGTGCGAGCCGCCGCTCACGTAGGTCGTGTTCTCCAGTATCGGTAGGTAATGCTCCAGGAACAACTGTTGGTATTCGCAGCTGAAGTCGAAGGTGCGGGGCGACGTGCTGTGCAGCCGCTTGTCCGACCCTGCTCCGTATTCACTGATGATGACCGGGTGCGTGGGGTGGTCTCTCTGCTGCTCGGCCAGGAACTCCTCGAAGCTGTTCAGCCGTCCCCAGTACCACCCTTTATAGAGGTTCCATCCTACAACGTCGACAATGTCGCCCAGGTGGGCATCGTTATAGATGTTGTTGCCATGGAAGGCCATCACGCTCACCCGGGTGGAGTCCTCCTCCTTCAGCACACGCTCCAGCCGCTCGGCCAGATCCACCGCACGTTGCATCAAGACCTTAAGCATCTCCTTCTTCGTGGTTGGGCGTTTGGCTTCGATGAATATCTCGTTCATGTAGCCCCATGCGATGACCGACGGATGGTTGTAGTGCTGACGTATCATCTCGCGCAGGTTCTGTTCGCAATGGTCGGCAAAGCCCGATGTGTCAGGCACCAGGTTTATGATAGGTATCTCCTCCCACACGAGCATTCCCTGGCGGTCGCACATCTCCAGCAACGCGTCGTCCTGCGGATAGTGGGAGATGCGGATGAAGTTGGTGCCCAGCTCTTTCATCAGCCGGAAGTCACGCCGGTGCATCTCGTCTGTCAGCGCCACGCCGATGGGCTGCTGGTCTTGATGGCGGCACATTCCCCGCAACTTGTAGGGCTTCCCGTTCAGGAAGAATCCCTTCTGTGCATCGAAGTGGAAATAGCGGAAGGCGGCGTAGTGTTCCAGCTTGTCCACTACCTCGTTCGTGCGGGCGTTGCGCAGGACGGTCTCCACGCGGTAGAGCGTGGGTGTCTCCGGTGTCCACAGCTCGGGTTGGGCAATGGCGATAGCCTTCTCTTGGAAGACGCATGTCTCACCGGCCTTCACGTGCAACTTCTTCTGTGTGGACGCGGCCTTCTCTCCGTTCGGGTAGTAGACCGTGCTGGTCAGCTCGAGGGTGGCTTTCGCCGTGTCGTCATTCCGGATGCTGCCCCGCACAAATATCTCCCCACGTGCGTCCGACTTGCAAGTGGCACGGACGAACACACCGTCCGAACCATAGTCCGTCAGCGAGAAGTGCTGCCGTGGTACGGCCACGAGCCATACGTCGCGGTACACGCCACCGAAGAAGGTGAAGTCCGCCGAGACAGGGGGTATGTCCTGTCGTGCGTTGTCCACG
The DNA here is from genome assembly GCA_963643925.1 of Bacteroidaceae bacterium. Taxonomy (GTDB): domain Bacteria; phylum Bacteroidota; class Bacteroidia; order Bacteroidales; family Bacteroidaceae; genus Phocaeicola_A. The sequence goes on along the minus strand of CAVINS010000030.1, from coordinate 35,538 downwards.
CAGAGCGCCAGCACGTTGGGGGTATCTTGTGAAATGCCATCGGTGATGTCGAACGTGCAGGCCGTGTATCCTCCGGCATGGCTGCCTATCCGTTTCCCGTTCAGATAGATGTCGGCATACTTCGATGCGGCGTCCAGTTTCAGGAACACCTGCTTGCCGTTCCATCCGGCAGGCAGGTCCAGTGCCCGTCGGTACCAACCCTTCCCTTGGTAGTAGTCCTTCGTCTCGTAGGCGTCCGTGTTCCAGGTGTGTGGCAGGTGCACAGTCGTCCACCGGCTGTCGTCCCATGTGGGTTGCGCCGCCTCGGGACAGTCGCCTTTGTAGAAGCGCCATCCGTCGTTGATGGTATGCATTTCGCGTTGGGCCTGTGCGGCAATGGAGCAGATGAGTAGCAGGAGGAGTATTGTCCCGCTCTGTCGCATCCTCTGAAAGGTCTCTATGTTTCTCATCACAGTGCGTATTAGTTCAAACTACGTGGCAAAAGTAAGAACTTCCGCCCCATGACAATAGTCCTGTTGCGTCAATAAATGACGCAAACGCACTTATTCGTAGGGTGAAGTGTCTAAATCATCGCTTGTTCGTATTATCCTATGTCTTTGAATGCAGGGTTACCATTCTCTGCGGAATTATGCAAATCGCATTATGTGAGTTGCATAATTACCAACATCGTTGCCGAGGCTTAAACCGACTATGGTGCATAGGCTTTCCCCATCACTCTGGCTGATTCCCCAACACATAGCTGGGGTGGCGGTCCGTTCCCTGCTTTATCAAGAAGCCGGTTTCGCAGAAGTGGTTGAGCCATTTAGTGGCGGCGTACTGCTTCAAATCGAAAGCGTGAAACATGGCCTTTCGCGTCAGGATTCGGTTCGCGGTAAAGTATTCAACAATCTTTTTGCGCAGTTCCTCCTCCTCGTAAGACTGTGATTTGATGGAGTAATTTGCCAGCTCGAACTTGGTCTGTTGCCGTATCCTTTCCATCAATGCGGTGTCGGGTTTGAAGTTGATTCCCCGCACCCGCACCTTTTGCTTTGAGGTGCCCTTTGACGACGAATTGTCGGTGCCTTTGTCTACCAGTTCCACCGACAAGGTGAAGTAGCCGATTTCGGGCAAATGAAACCTTATTCCATCCGTGAGCATCTCCACCATGTAGTCCTGCATGGTAGACATCACGTTCTTTATGGTACCTCTTTTCACACCAGAGAACTTCTCGGAATGCTCATAGAGCACGTGGTCCCCATCGTGGCGTTGTATGTGCAGCTTGACGTACTTTCGTCCCTCTTCGCTCCCAGGAATATTCTTGAGCGTGTTGATTTCATATTGAATGGCCATGTCTTACTATTATTTGTTTGTCCAAGATACTACCGCAAGGGTTCCATTTGCAAATATTGATGGCCCTTTAACAACTATTTAACGGTTGATTGACACGTGACGTACAATCGGTAGACACGTGACGCACGATTGGTTGACACGTGACACACAACCATTCGGTATGAAACATTTGTCGGGAGAAATAGAATAGTGGAATCCGAAAGTATTAGTGGTTATGACAACTCCCCTTGTCCGTTCGGCAAACGGACAAGGGGGCATAAAGGTTGATTTATGGTTGGAAATGAAGAAGAACGTTCGCTCATGTAGGGAAAATGAAGTGTTTAACTTCAGAGAGGTCGGATGTCATTCGAGAAGAGGGATACGTTTATGGGGCTACATGCCGTGAATGACTTGTCCCATAAGAAAGCCGGATGAAAGAATCTTATATCGCTTTTTCTTACAGATAGGAATGTTTTCTCGGATAGAATGCATACCTTTGCGCAAACAATATAAAGGGTAGATATTCGATACAGATGAGAATTGCACTTTTTTGTGAAAACAGGTATGCTATTGACATACTGAAGCCATTGCAGGATTATGTGGCAAGTCACAGTTTGCCACATGAGGTTCTGTGGTACATCCACAAGCCGAAGATAGACAGTTTTGTCTATGCGGATCAAGTGAAGTGGACCAACTCTATGCAAGAGCTCTACGACTTCTCGCCGGAGGCTGTTTTCGTGCCAGGCAATATTGTTCCTTACTATTTGCCCGGCGTGAAAATACAGGTGTTTCACGGCTATGCCGCAGAGAAGAAAGACCATTGGATTATACGCCGTTATTTCGATACCTACTTCACCCAAGGGCCTTACTTTACCTCACATTTCCAAGCGCTTGCCAAGAAATACGGCGACTTCGAGGTGCTGGAGACAGGATGGACAAAGCAGGACTGGATAAAGGCGAATCTTCACACATATGATGCCGAACGGAAGGCATTGCTCCAAAAGAGCGGCAAGGAACGAATCATCCTCTATGCACCGACTTTCTCACCTAAGTTGACCTCCTTACCCTATCTGAAGGAGGAGCTGGGCCAACTTGCCAGGGAGCGGAACGCTTTGCTGGTGATGAAGTTCCATCCGTTGACGCACCAGAGTTGGGTGGACGAGTACCGCGAATGGGCTTCGACCCGGGACGATTCGATTTTCATCGATAAAGGAGAGAATGTGACGAAATACCAGTTGATGGCCGATGTTCTCGTAAGTGATACATCGTCCACCATATACGAGTTCCTGTTGCTCTCTCGTCCGGTCATTACGCTGGGGGCCATTGCCAAAGAAATCTATTGGCAGAACATCACGGATCCGTCGCAACTTATTGCTGCTTACGACCAGGCTCTGAATGATCCGGATGCCATCGCCAAACGGCAATGGGTGGTGCAGAATTATGACCCTTATCTGGATGGAAACGTCTGCCAGCGTATGATAGCCGGAGCGGAGGATTATATCCGTCGGCACGGTGTGCCCGACAAACGGCATCTGAACCTTTGGCGTAAATACACCAGCATCAAGACGTTTGGTCGTATAAAGAGACATTGAAGCTGAAACAGGTTAGGAAACTAAGTGACATTTCCGCTTTCATCCAACAATAATCAGGAGAAAAAAACATAAGCTATGATAAACTTTACAGTAGGGCCCGTAATGTCGAGCGATGGCGTGAGAGCAATCGGCGCAGAACAGACACCATATTTCCGTACAGCGGAGTTCTCCGCAACGATGAAGGAAAATGAAGAATTGATAAAGCAGTTCGCCAAGGCTGCCGACGATAGCCGGGTAGTGTTCATCACCGGCTCGGGTACCGCTTCGATGGAGGCTGTGGTGATGAACGTGTTCACGCCCGCCGACAAGGTGTTGGTGGTGAATGGCGGTAGCTTTGGCCATCGCTTTGTGCAGTTGTGCGAGATACACGACATCCCTCATACGGAAATCAAACTGGAGACGGGAATGGCGCTCACTGCCGAACATCTCCAACCCTACGAAGGGCGGGGCTACACCGGATTTCTCGTAAATCTGCACGAAACCTCTACGGGCGTGCTCTACAATATACAGATGATCAGTGACTTCTGTCACCGAAACCATATTTTCCTGGCAGTTGATTCCATCAGCTCGTTCTTGGCCGACCCGTTCAACATGAAGGAGCTCGGTGTGAACGTGATGATTACAGGCTCACAGAAAGCATTGGCTTGCCCTCCGGGCATCTCTGTCATCGTGCTCGATGCGGAGGCTATTCAGCGGGTGCAAGCTAATCGGGTGAAGTCCATGTATTTCGACCTGAAGGACGCATTGAAGAATGGTGAGCGTGGACAGACACCTTTCACGCCTGCCGTAGGAACCTTGTTGCAGATTCACACTCGTCTTAAAGAGATAGAACGCAACGGCGGGGTGGAGAGTGAGAACCATCGCATCCGTATGTTGGCGGAGGATTTCCGCAATAAAATCAAAGGAATGCCGTTTGCCATTGTCTCTCAGTCCCTCTCAAATGCCGTCACTCCGTTGCATCCGCTCCATGCATCAGCCTACGACATCTTCTTGAGGCTGAAGGATGAGTACGGTATCTGGGTATGTCCCAATGGAGGTGATTTGGCAGAGACGATATTCCGTGTGGGACATCTGGGCTACTTGACACCTGATGACAATACTACATTGGTCGATGCGCTGAAAGACTTGCAGACGAAAGGATACTTATGATAAGAGTCATTACATACGGCACGTACGATTTGCTGCACTATGGGCACATCCGTCTGTTGGAGCGGGCAAAGGCTTTGGGTGATTATCTCATTGTGGGTGTCACTTCCGACACTTTTGATAGGGAACGGGGTAAAATCAATGTGCAACAGACCCTTATGGAACGTGTGGAGGCTGTTCGGGCAACAGGTATTGCCGACGAAATCATTATAGAAGAGTATGAGGGCCAGAAGATTGACGACATCAAAAGGTATGATGTGGATATCTTCACGGTCGGCTCTGATTGGAAGGGTAAGTTCGATTACTTGAATGCTTACTGCGAGGTGGTTTACCTCGATCGTACGGAAGGCGTTTCCAGTTCGGAACTTCGCAGCAAACAACAGACCGTACGACTTGGTTTGGTGGGAGAATCGCCTATCCTCAACAAGATAGAACAGGAGAGCCGGTACGTGAATGGGCTGGATGCAGGAGGGGTGTTCAGTCTCAACGATACGTATCTGTCCGAAGAGTTGAAAACGGCGGACAATAAGGTGGCCTCTTTCCAGGCGTTGCTTGATGACAGCGATGCCATCTATGTCATCTCTGCACCGGATATGCATTATGGCCAGATTAAAATGGCTTTGTCGCAAGGTAAACATGTGCTTTGCGAGTCGCCCATCGCTATGAATGTCAATCAGTGGGAGGAACTCAATGCTATTGCCAACGAAAGGAATCTGGTGCTCATGGACAGCATCAAGACGGCATATTCCTTGGCTTACTATCATCTTTTGCTACTTGTAAAAGGTGGCATCATCGGCGACGTCATTTCGATAGATTCGACTTGTACAAGTCTGGTTGAATTCGACCCTACGCAAGATGCGGGCAAGAGCCTCTACGAGTGGAATAGTATTTGTGCTTGGGGCCCCACAGCGCTTCTGCCCATCTTTCAACTTTTAGGGACTGATTATCGTAGTAAGCAGATTGCCACTCACTTTTTTGATGCGTCGAAGCACTATGATGCCTTCACCAAAATCTCTTTTATGTATCCGCATGCTGTGGCTTCGCTGAAGGTAGGGAAAGGTGTAAAGTCGGAGGGCGAACTGGTTATCTCGGGTACCAAGGGTTATGTCTATGTGCCGGCTCCCTGGTGGAAAACCGAATACTTTGAGGTGAGATATGAGAACCCGCAAAACAATAAACGCTATTTCTATCAACTGGATGGCGAGGGACTTCGATACATGCTGCTTTCCTTCTTGAAAGCAATACGGACCGGTAAAGACTATTCGTATGTCTCTCCCGATATCTCGAAGAGTATTACTGGTATTCTACAAGACTTTGAGAACGAACAAGATTTATTCATCATTTGAATGAGATGAATTTGAAAACAGGAAATGAATTCTTAGGGTAAGAGTTCTTGGCGTATGCCAAGGGATACTTTTGGCGCACAACTGCCCGGCAGGAGATAGACTATATAAAGGAGGTGGACGGCAACCTCTCGTCCTACGAGATAAAATGGAATCCACGCCGCCATCCGTCTGCTCCGTTGTCATGGACCAATGCCCTATCCCGACACCTCGTTTGAAGTCGTCACTAGAGACAACTACGAATCGTTGCTGATGTAAGATGTACTGGCTGCCTCCATGAGACAGATCGGAAAAACAAAAGTAGGAGAAAAACCGTTTCGTTCTCCTCCTACTTAGTGTACATTATGCCTCGGCGCGCCTATTTGGCCGCATGGGGATAGTCGATGGTATAGTGCAGTCCGCGGCTCTCCTTGCGCTCCATGGCCTGGCGGGTGATGAGGTAACCCACGTTGATCATGTTGCGCAGCTCGCAGATCTCGCGCGATGCCTTGCTGTGCTTGAAGAGGTTCTCCGTCTCCTCGTAGAGGATGTCCAGGCGTACCCATGCGCGTTTCAGACGCAGGTCGCTGCGTACGATGCCCACGTACGAACCCATAATCTGGTTCACTTCGCGCATGCTCTGGGTGATGAGCACCATCTCCTCGTTGTGGGTGGTGCCCTCGTCGTTCCATTCCGGTATCTCGTCGTTGAACTCGTAACGGTCTATCACGCTTAGGGAGTGACGGGCTGCCGCGTCTGCATACACCACAGCCTCGATGAGGGAGTTGGATGCCAGACGGTTGCCGCCGTGCAGACCGGTGCACGAGCACTCGCCTACGGCATAGAGGCGGTTGATGGACGACTCACCATTGAGGTCCACCTTGATGCCGCCGCACAGATAGTGTGCCGCCGGCGCCACGGGGATGTAGTCCTTGGTGATGTCGATGCCCAGGCTGAGGCATTTCTCGTAGATGTTGGGGAAGTGCTTCCTCGTCTCCTTCGGGTCCTTGTGTGTGACGTCCAGGTAGACGTGGTCCTCGCCGCGGTTCTTCATCTCGTTGTCGATGGCGCGTGCCACGATGTCGCGCGGTGCCAGCGACAGACGTTTGTCATACTTTTGCATGAATTCCTTGCCGTCCATCGTACGGAGCACGCCGCCATAGCCGCGCATAGCCTCGGTGATGAGGAAGCAGGGGCGGTCGCCTGGGTGGTAGAGGGCTGTCGGGTGGAACTGTATGAACTCCATATCTTTGACCAGTCCTTTGGCGCGGTAGACCATGGCGATTCCATCGCCTGTGGCCACCAGCGGATTGGTGGTGTTGCGGTAAACGGCACCCACACCTCCCGTAGCCATCAGGGTGACTTTGGAGAGGAACGTGTCCACCTGGCCGGTCTCCTCGTTGAGGATGTAGGCTCCATAGCACTTGATGCCCGGCGTGTGGCGGGTGACGATGATGCCCAGGTGGTGTTGGGTGATAATCTCCACAGCGAAATGGTGATTGAAGATGGTGATGTTGGGGTGTTGCTTCACCGCCTTTATCAGACTCTCCTGAATCTCCGCTCCCGTGTTGTCCTTGTGGTGGAGTATGCGGAACTCGGAGTGGCCGCCCTCGCGATGGAGGTCGAACTCCCCCTTCTCGTTCTTGTCGAAGTCCACGCCCCATTGGATGAGCTGTCGGATTTGTCCAGGTGCCTCTTTGACCACTTTCTCCACAGCGGCACGGTCGCTTATCCAGTCGCCCGCTATCATGGTGTCCTGGATGTGTTTCTCAAAATTGTCAACTTGCAGGTTGGTAACGGATGCCACACCACCTTGTGCGAAAAACGTATTGGCTTCTTCCAGTTCCGTTTTGCATATCAGTGCCACAGAACCTTTCTTGGCCACTTTCAGAGCGAAGCTCATACCGGCGATACCTGAGCCAATCACCAAAAAATCGAATTTCTTTATCATAGAAGAGATATGTTTCAAGTGCAAAACTACAAAATACATTTATTTGCCGCATGCTTTTGGATTATTTAATTCATGATTTTCGTAACTTCGCCCCAAATTAAGTACAGATGAACAGAATATTTCACGCCCGCATATCCTTTTATATGTATCTCCTCATGGCCCTGATTGCCGCAATGGCCTTCTATCTGCTATGGAATCGCATGCCGATAGGGGGTGCCCTCACGCTGCTATTGCTGATAGTCGTCATCGAGCGTGTGATACACACCACCTACACCATCACCACCGACGGACGTCTAGTGGTATCGTACGGCCGGTTCCAGAAGCCGGTGGAGATGCCGGTGAGTTGCATCCGGCGGGTGGAGAAGCTGCGCAGCGTGCGCCTAGGCCGCCACTGCTTGGTGGAGTACCTGCTGATCTGCTACGACGAGCATAAGCACGTGGCGGTGATGCCGGTGAAAGAAGATGAGTTCCTGGAAACTTTACACAAACGAAGAACGTCATGTTGAAAATCTCTATAGGCCGCTATGGCCGCATGGTTGCAGTGGCGGCTATGCTCACTTGCTATGCAGGAACGCTCCCGACAGTAGCGGCCGATGAACTGCACTCGGGAGATGCCGGGACAGAACAAGGCAGAGTGGATGCGGCCGTTGCCGGTCCGTTGGCCAGTAGGCTGCAGCAACTGATGAACGCCCCGGTGCTGAAGCGCAGCGAGTTGGGCATTGCCGTCTATGACCTCACGGCCGGGAAGCCAGTCTACTTCTACCAGGCGGACAAGCTGTTTCGCCCCGCCTCCATCGAGAAACTGATAACCGGCATTACAGCACTGGACCGACTGGGGGCGGACCATCCTTTCACGACCTCTGTCTATTATGTCGGCGAGGTGAAGGACTCCGTGTTACACGGCGACCTCTATGTGGTGGGCGGGTTCGATCCGGAGTTCGGCGAACCGGAGATGAACGCATTGGTGGACAAGGTATGCCGACTGCCCATACGCCGTGTAGATGGCCGCGTCGTGGGCGACGTCTCCATGACGGACTCCCTCTACTATGGTGCGGGCTGGTCGTGGGACGATGCCACGTACGACTTCCAACCTTGCCTCTCGCCCCTGTTGTTCAATAAAGGCGTGGTGAAGGTGATAGCCTCGCCTGCCGTGGGGGATACCATTGCCACCGTGAACGTCACGCCAACCTCTACCTATTATACTGTATGTAACCAGACCCGCTGCAACACCCCAGGCACCGAACCCTTCCGGGTGACGCGCAACTGGCTGCAGCAAGGCAATGGGATTGTCGTCAGTGGAACGGTGAAGAACACCCAGTCGCACACCATCAGCCTCTATGACAGTGCCGGCTTCTTCATGACCAGCTTTGTGGACCGGTTACACGAGCGGGGACTGGCGGTGGACTCCGCCTACTGCTTCGGTGAGCTCCCCTGCACAGACCAGTCCGTCGTGATGGTGGGGCAGACTGCGCATACCCTACGCCAGGTGATTACACGGGCCTTGAAGAAGAGCGACAACCTCTCTGCCGAGGCTATGCTGCGTCAGCTGGCACGGTCGGAGGAGAAGCACAGTCACCTCTCCGCAGAGGATGGTGTGGCGCAGATACAGGCACTGATGAAACTGTTGGGTCACGACCCCAAGCAATACTGCATCGTGGATGGCAGCGGTGTGTCGCTTTACAACTACGTGACACCTACCCTGCTGCTGGACTTCCTCCGGTATGCCCACTCTAAGCCCGAGATCTACAAGGTGCTGCACGACGCCCTCCCCATAGCCGGCGTGGACGGTACCCTGGTCGGTCGCATGCGGGGCACGAAGGCCCACAAACGGGTATTTGCCAAGACCGGCACACTGACGGGCATCTCCTCTTTGGCGGGTTATGCCCTTGCCTCGAACAACCACCTGCTGGCTTTCGTCATCATCAACCAGAATGTGCTGAAGGCCGCCGAAGCCCGCAGCTTCCAGAACCGTGTCTGCGCGGAGCTGTGTAAATAGATGGAACGTAGCGCATCTTGCATACGAAACCTTTCAACCGCTACGCAGCGGCACCGATGGTGGAGGTACTGCGCCAGGGCACTACCCTACACAAAATCATCATTCAGTTCAGCGGTTGGGAAGTGAAGCGGATGGAAGAGGTATAGCTTCCAACACTTCGTGGAGCTCGCTGAAGGAGTGGAGGGGATGCGACTGCCCATCCAACTCCAACGTCATATCGCTGGGGGTGTTGGCCTTCAGTACGGGTAGAGTGGCGGATGGACCGGACTCCGTGATGCCCGTGAAGCCATCGCGCGTAAGGGCATTCCTCAACCAATGGCAGAGTAGCGGGTCGGTAGCCACAATGCGGACAGGGCGAGTGCCCTCAGCCACAGGCATGTAACCGCCTCGCTCGTGGTCGAAGCGGATGGACTGCCCAGGAAATAGCCGCTCCATGCTGCCGTCGAACACGATGTCCTCCGTCACACCATAGTGAAGCCCCTCGTTGGGGGAGAGCAACCAAAGTTTGTCGGCGAACATGAAGGCCTGCTCCACATCGTGGGTGGAGAGCAACACGGTGCGCCCCTGCTGGTGCGCAATGGTGTGGAGCAACTGCATGATTTCGATGCGGCTTACCACATCGAGGAAGGCCGTCGGCTCGTCGAGCAGTATCAAGGGACACTCCTGCACCAGGGCTTTTGCTATCATCGCCTTCTGTTTCTCGCCGTCGGAGAGTTCGGCCATGTAGCTCTTTGTCTTGTGGACGATGCCTACCGACCGGATGGCTTCCTCTATCAACCGATGGTCCTCCGCCTTCAGCCGACCGAAGAATCCCGTGTGGGGCTGGCGTCCCAACGACACCATCTCGTAGACGGTGAGTCCACCCACCTGCGTTTTATCCGTCAGCACTACGCCAATCTTGCGTGAGAGCTCGCGCTCGCTGAGCTGACCTATCGGCTGCCCCTCGAACAACAACTCCCCTGAAAGGGCGGGCTGGAAGCAGGCCAAGGTGCGTAGCAAGGTAGACTTGCCCACACCGTTTGGTCCCAACAGACAGGTCATCTCGCCCGCATACAACACAAAGTTGAGGTCGCGGTGTATGGCACACTCGCTCCGCTTGTTGGTCCGGTAGCCGATGGTGAGATGGTCGGCTCTGATCACAGGATGCTTCTCCATGTCAATTGAAATATTGGATTTTACGTTGTCTGATAATTACATAGATGATGACCGGCACGCCCAGAATGGGGGTGACGGCATTGAGCGGGATGATGCCCGACTCGCCCGGCAGGATGCAGAGCAGGTTGCAGAGCAGGGCCACGGCGGATCCCAACAGCAGGGTGACCGGCATGAGCGAGTTGTGGTTGGAGGTGCCCAACATGAGACGTGCCACGTGGGGCACCGCAAGTCCGATGAAGGCGATGGGCCCACAGAAGGCCGTGGTGATGGCGGTCAGCAATCCCGTGATGAAGAGCAGTCCGTTGCGTACCCGCCGGATGTTGATGCCCAGGTTCTCGGCATAGCGGATGCCCAGCAACAGGGCGTTGAGCGGTTTGATATAGAGCAGCGCTCCCACCAAAGCGAGCAAGGAGACCACCATGAAGAAGGGCAGCTGTGTGGAAGAGACACCGCCGAAGTTGCCAAGTCCCCACACCATGTACGAGTGCACCCCCTCGGCAGTGGCGAAGAAGTTGAGCAGCGAGATGAGCGACGAAGTGAGGTAGCCTATCATGATGCCGATAATCAGCAACATCACATTGTTCTTGCAGAGGGTGGAGAAGAAGAGGATGAGTCCCATGACCGCCATGGCTCCTACGAAGGCTCCCGCTATGACGGCGAAGAAGCCTGAGAAGCTGAAGGTGCTGGCCGCTACGGCACCTCCACCGGAGAGCATCACCAGCGCCACACCCAGGTTGGCTCCGGAGTTGATGCCCAGTATGGAAGGCCCTGCCAAGGGGTTGTTGAAGAGCGTCTGCAGGATGAGTCCCGTGATGGCAAGTGATGCTCCGCAGAGGAGGGCCGTCACTGCCTGCGGGATGCGCGCCTCCAACAGGATGAAGCGCCAACTCTCGCGCTCCACGTCGCGCCCCAGCAGGATGTCCAGTGTGGCGCTGGGCGGTATCTGCACCGAGCCGAAGACCAGGTTGCCCAGGAACAGCAGCAGGATGAGCACGGCCAGTAACAGACTGTACTTCATGCCGGTGGAGTGTATCATATCCCGGTTCATTCCTCTAACTTTTTGAAGTACTGCAGTTGGTAATCGGTCAACAGCTGTGGGTGAAACAACTTGATATAGTCCTTCAGCAGACGGTCGGGCCGGAAGGGTGTATCCTCGTAGAAAGGCATGATGCCAGTGTTGCATCCGTACACCTGCCCGCTGTGGAACGACTTGAAGCGGGCGTAGGGCGCATAGTCGGCCTTCAGCTCACGCAAGGTCTTGTCCGTCGGTTGGTTGTACTTGATGACCCAGATGTCCGCCGACTGTCCCTTGTCGAGCACGGTTTCGGGGGCCAGGGCCACAGATCCGCTGTGGTTGTCGTCCGCCCAAAGGTAGTCCGCCCCGGCATCTTTGTAGAGCATGCCGAGGGTGCTCTTGCCTCCGGGCACATACCAGATGGAGGCACTCTTCATGTCGCTGATTAGGCTGGGACGTTCCTCGACCGTGTCGACCAATGCCTTCAGCTCCAGGTAATTCTTCTCTACCGTGGCGAACAGACTGTCCGCTGCCTGACTATGGCCGAACAACAGTCCGTAGAAGCGCATCCACTCGGCACGTGCCAGGGGGGACACCTCCATGTAGTCCGCGCACTCGATGATGGGGATGCCTATCTTCTCCACCCGGCCGTAGCCGCCACTGTTCTCGAAGGGCGAGAGCAGGATAGCGTCAGCACTCAGGTCGATAATCATCTCCACATTGGGGGCCATGCCGTTGCCCACGTCGGTGATGCGACCCGAAGCACAGCGGTCGTGCACCTCCGGCAACTTGATGTACTGCAAATCGCAGATGCCGGCGATGGACTCCAAGGCACCAATCTGCATGAGCAGACTGCAGTGCACCGACGAGTAGACTACGGCCCGCTGCAGCGGGGTGCGTATCAGCGTCCCTTCGGGTAGTGGGGTGGGCAACTCCTTCTCCTTCGGAACGAGCACGTAGGTGTGTAGGGTCTTTAGGGTGTCCCATGGGTTGCGTATGGTGACGGTGGCGTATCCGTTGGCCTTGCGTATGGAGAGGTTCGAGGCGTAGGCCAGTTTCATGGGTTCCCCTTCCGCGGCGGTCTGTCGCTTGCTTTGACAGGCAAAGCATGCCAGCAAGGAAAGCAGTATGCAAAGTGTAGTAGTTCTCATTGTCGTGACAGATTAGGTATTGGGCTCACCGACTCTTCTTCCCGAACCGGGGACGAATGTCGATGAAGAGTTCGTAATTGCGGCGGGGCATGGGGCGGCTCAGTACCGTCACATACTCCGTATTGAGCAGGTTGTTGACCACCCCCTTGACTGACCAATCCGCCCACTTGCAGGTGAACCGCTTCTCCACGGAGAGGTTGCTCATGTAGTAGGGCTTCAGTCGTCCGGTGATGTAGTTCACCTCGTTGCTGGTTGTGGTGAACCGTTCGCTGTAGTGGCACCACTTGTAGCCGACTGCCCAACTCTTCCACTCCACGCGCAGAGAGAGGTTGGCCGATGTCTTGGGCACGTAGCAGAGCTGCTTGCCGTAGGAGGCATCGTCGGAGTTGACCTTCTCGCCCATGTTCTTCGAGGGGGTCTGTGCAAAGCTGGCGTCCAACAGGAGCCGCCAGTCGGGTGCCGGTCTCCAACTGCCGTTGAGTGTGAGCTCTACGCCATAGTTGTGTACCTTCTTCACGTTGGACGGACTCCAGAAACCTTTGGCGGTGGGTGTCCACAGTATCCAGTCGGTGATGTGCGAATCGAAGAGGGCGATGTTGCCCCCGAAGGAGAAGCGTTTTCGCTGGACGTTCCACTCGAAGCCTCCGTCGTAGGTGAAGCCATGTTCCGGTTGCAGGTCGGGGTTGCCGCCCGGCTGGAAGTAGCAGTCGTCCATACTGGGGTAGCGGTAGTTGCGGGCAATGGATGCCTTCGCCACCAGGTTCCAGGGCTTGTAGATGACATAGTCGACAAAGCCGGCTGTGATGGGGGAGATGAAGTCGCCCCCGTAAGCCTCTTGTCTGATGCAGGCGGCTAGGGAGAGTCGCTCGGTGGCGCGCCAACGGGCGGAGAGGCTGGCGGTCAGCTCGAACCGCCGCTTGTCATAGTTGTCGCCGATATGGAAGGGACTCTTGTCGCTGCTCTTCACACAGTTCTCGTAAGCGGCGAGGTTGCCGGTGAAGAACCAACGCTCGGTGGGAGAGTAGTCCACACTGAACTGTCCGAAGTAGGTATTGTTGTAGCTGCGTGAATGGGTGATGTCCGATGAGGTCTCGGAGTGTTTGGTGGTGTAGTCGTAGGCCACGTCGGAGTAGGTGTAGCCTGCCTTGGCCGACCACTTCGCCTGCTCGCGGGCAAAGTCCCACGAGAGTACCCCACGGGTGGTGTTGATTTGCTGCTCGTTGGTGAAGTCAAGGTCGCTCTTGTAGTCCACGCTGAGGAACGGCAGTCCACGCAACGAGGAGGTGTGCCACACCGACAGGTTGAAGCGGTGGCCGTTGTCGGTGCGGTAGGAGAGGTCCTGCAACAGGTGAAGGTCGTCGAAGTAACCACTTCGGTTGCGTTCCTCGGGGTGACCCTGCTTGTCGTAGTTGGTGTACTTGTAGCGGTTCTTGGCAGTGGCGTAGACCACGCGGGTGGAGCTCTTCCAGTGGCGGCTCCCGTATTTGAGCCGCAGGAAATTGTCATACGTGTCGAACGACCCGATGCCTCCCACATACTGTAGCCCCCAGCCACGTTCGCTGGTGGATGCCGTGTTGAGCTCCACCGCTCCACCCAGTCCACCTCCGGTGAGGGCGATGGATGAGGCTCCGTGGTAGAGCGCCGCCTCGTCCATGAAGTAGGCAGGTATTAGGGAGAAGTCCACTGTGCCAAGCATGGGTGAGTTGATGCGCATGCCGTTCCAGGTGACCTGTGTGTGCGAGGGTGAGGTGCCGCGGAACTCCGCCGTGGACTGTGTGGCGCGCCCGTAGCTCTTGACGAATATGGTGGCATTCTGCGTGAGTATGTCCGCCATGCTCTGCGCGATATTGTCGTGCAGGGTGAGCGAGTCGAGCACGGTGCGCTGGATGCCCACCTGCTTGAGGGGACGCTTGCCTTGCACCGTCACCTCCTGGATGCTCAGTTGGTAGGCTTCCTTCTGCTGTTGCGCAAAGGAGGGCAGGCCTATGAGTGAGAGCAATGCGATGTATGTGAAGAGTCTTTTCATGCTTCTTATTCCGTTGGATGGAGGGAGATGTCGTCCAAGTGATAGTCCGAGATGTAGTGCACCTCGGTGGAGATGTCGCCCAGGTTGGGGGTGGAGCCTATCTGTCCGGTTTGCACCTTGACGAAGTCGATGAACTTCAGATTAGCATCCTGATGGTCGAAGGTCTTGGCGTTAGACAGTTTGAAGTGGCCGACGGTGAGGCCCAGCTTCGGCTCGCTGAAGTAGTCCACGCTACTCCCGTTGTCGGCATAGCCCCAGTCGTAGGGCGGTATGGTGGAGATGCCATTCTCGTAGGTCGAACGGTCGCGAAGTTGTGTGCCGTAGTAGGTGTGGCCGTTGTCGGCATCCGTGGATACCCACTCTTGCCAATAGTAATCCTTGGCGTTCCAGTCGCTCATGTAGGGCACCGTGCCGCTCTTCCCTTGATTGTCGGTCCACCTCACCGACGAGGCTTTCGTGGTGGGGCGGTAATAGGTGATGGCATACTCGTAGGTGCTGTTGTCTGTGCCATAATCCGATCCGGCGAGCTCGAACCACTGGTCGTCCGGCAAACCGTTGCCGTTGACATCCTGGCTCACCCAGACGATGCCCGGCTCGGACTGGTATCCGTAGGGGTTGCCTTTGATGAGGATGTCCCAGTCGCCCCTGCTGTTGTCCACGCTATGGTCGAACCCTGCCACGAGGTATCCGCCGCAGGAGCCCAATGAGATGTTGTACATCTTGCTCCATACCTTATTTAATATATGGTCGCAGGCCTGCTCCATGGTGCACCCGTCGGGAAACGAGGCCCCGTAGGCGTAGCCGTTCACCTGATGACCGGGAGCCGGCACGTACTCGTACACCTTGTTCACCATCGGTTTGCTGGAGGCTGTGGCAGCCCGGTAGTAAGTTCCTTCGGGCGGACAGACGTTCAGTGTGAATTGCTGCGTCTGCTCGGTGTATTCATTCTTCATGGTCAGCGAGAGTGTGTAAGTCCCCTGCTTCTCTTCCCTGAAGATGTATTCAGTAGCTTTGCCTTCCAACAGCGTCTCGCCATTGAGCCGCCAGGTGTATGTGGCATCGAAGTCATTCTCTATGAAGTATGCCTTCACCTTGACGGAGCGACCTTTGGCCACGTTGTAGACGGTCTGCGGGAACTTCCAGCTGAAAGGCATCTCTGAGGGTGTGCACACGTTGACGGTCAGCTCCACCGAGTCCTCACCATCGTCGTTGCGGGCGGTGAACGTCACAGTGTAGGCTCCTGTTACGCTCTGCTCGAATGTAAAATCTTTCTTTGTGCCTTTCACCTCTCCATTGACACTCCACTGGAAGGTAGAGGTCGACTTGTTCTCCACCTCGGGAGAGAGCTTCAGCTCCTGTCCCGTTGCCACTTTGTACCCGCCTTCGGGAGTGTAGAGTGTGATGATGGGTGCATCCGGTGCCACGACGGAGACCTTGAGCTCCTCCTGTGCGCTGCCTGCGCTGTTTGTCACCAAGAGGGTGATGAAGTAGTCGCCGATGGTGGATTGGTTGAAGGTGTACGTTGGTTCGCTGCCTATCACCTGGTCGTCCATCGTCCAGGTGTAGGTGGTCCGAGAGTCCACATGCTGATACGTGGGGGCTATCGTCAGGTCACGACCTGACTTCACTTTGTAACGTGCCGACTCCGCATCGAGGTTGATGACGGGATGCTCGGCGGACTCCTCGGAGTCCTCGTTGCCGCAGGACTGCAACAGGGTCATGCTCAAGAGTAGAACTATCCAATAGGGTTTCATTGTCGTAGGTTGAGGTTAATACGCATAACTGATTCTGAAAGCGAAACCATTGGGATTGATGCCCACGTAGAACTTGTCGATGAGTTCACCCTGTGAAGAGTAGCGGTAGACGACGCCTGCCTGTTGGTAGTCGATGGCATCGCTCACATACACCTCGCTGTTGGAGGGGTTTACGCCTAGTCCGTATAGCTTGTGGCGCTTGCTATCCTTGTCGACAGCGGCCTCGATGAAGGGGCGAACGGGGAGATGCTTGTCGCTGACCGCCATGCGGTAGACATCGTTGTTGATGAGGTAGAGCGTATCGCGGGTACCGTTCATGGCTATCTGCACGTTCGCCTCGTCGGCATCCAGTGCCTGGTCTTGCTCGATAGTGCGTGTGGCAGCATCAATTTTGAACAGGTGAGGCACGTCGTTGCCATACTCACTACCCGCATATCCGCCGTCCGTGATGACCCATATCTTCCCGTTGCGGTCTATCTTCATGCTCTTGGGTTGCATGCTGGGCAACTCGATGACCCCATCTACCTCATCCTTCTCCGTGTCGATGATGAGAATCTTGTTACTATAGCTCCAACAGTTGGCGAAGAGGTATTTGTCGTACTGCACCATCTCCTCGGTGGAGGCATACTTGTCGACAATAGGCTGTCCTGTGGGGATAGACTTCACATACTCCATGGTCGTTGGGTTGAAGACATTTACATAGGGAGAGTAGAGGTCTGTGACGTAGGCCTTGGTGGAGCTGGCGAAGTGGATGTAGCGCGGGTCGATCATCTTGCCGCCTGTGTCGGAGGACTTGAACTCCCCCTCCACCTTGAAGGTGTTGACATCGATTTTCCAGATGATGCCCGAGTTCTCCACAGCGATGTAGGCATTGGTGCCATAGAGGGTGATGGACTGGCCTGTGTCGCCCAACTTGTAACCATTCGCCCGGTTGAAGACGCCATTCTGTACGGTAAGGTCCTTGGGGTTGTAGAACGTGAGTGTGGAGTTGCCCGCTTGGAAGTTCCCCTCGTTGAGGATGAAGACTCCATTGCCGGCGCCGAGGAAATCCTCTGTGTCGGTGCCGCTCTCGCTGTCGCAACCACAGACGGAGAAGAGGCCGCCCACGAGGGTGGCGCTCAGTATAAGATGTCGCAGATGCATCATGTTATTCATTGTCATATATAATATGTATTCTTGTCCGTGTCTTGCCGAACAGTGGAATGAGGCATTGGTGGTACGATAGGGGGAGTCCAGCCCGGAAAGGCAGCTGGCTTTAAGCACGAAGTCCAATGGCCGTCCCCGTAAATCCCGCAGGTACTGATGTCCATCCATCTGTAGGTAAACTCGAGAAAGCAGGTCTTCTGACTCGTCCCTTTCGCTTCGGTGGAGACCTTCCCGGCACGGATGCCAGTGGTACAGAGGTTGATGAACCGAAACGTCCTTCCTGTGGGTGGGGAGGGACTCACAGCAGCGGGTACTGTTCAGGTCTTGCACCTGATTCCCTTTTCATGACCAGAGGTGGAACCCGTAGTCACACTTTCTTGGTGCAAACATACAACAATTATTTGATATGCAGAGGGTATGCGGAGTGTATTAACGAAAAATAGCCAGTTCCCAAGGGAACCGGCTATCCTATATCGTGCAAATGGACTTCTGTTCAAGTGCTTTTCGGCAAGAAACCTCCGTTAGCGGTTGGTGCGCTTTCGCTCCATCTCGTCGAGGATAATCTTACGCATACGCATGCTCTTGGGGGTAACCTCCACGTACTCATCCTCCTTGATGTACTCCAGCGCCTCCTCCAGTGAGAAGATGACGGGCGGGATGATGCGAGCCTTGTCGTCGGAACCGGAAGCACGCATGTTGGTCAGCTTCTTGCTCTTGGTGACGTTCACCACCAAGTCGTTCTCGTGAACGTGCTCGCCCACCACCTGTCCGGCGTAGACCTCGTCCTGTGGGTAAATGAAGAAGCGGCCTCTGTCCTGCAACTTGTCGATGGCGTAGGCAAAAGCCGTTCCGCTTTCCATGGCGATGATGGAACCGTTGGTGCGGCGCTCTATCTCACCCTTGTAAGGCTGGTACTCTTTGAAGCGGTGTGCCATGATGGCCTCTCCTTGTGAAGCTGTCAGCACATTGGTACGCAAACCGATGATGCCTCGTGAGGGGATGTTGAACTCGATGTTGACGCGGTCCCCTTGCGATTCCATGGAAGTCATCTCGCCTTTGCGGCGGGTTACCATATCAATCATCTTGCTCGAGAACTCCTCGGGTACACTGATGGTGAGCTCTTCGATAGGCTCGCACTTCATGCCGTTCACCTCCTTGAAGATAACCTGCGGTTGGCCTACCTGCAACTCGTATCCCTCGCGACGCATAGTCTCGATGAGTACGGAGAGGTGTAGCACACCACGTCCGGACACTACCCACTTGCCATCCTCCTCGCTCTTGCGGACACGCAAGGCCAGATTCTTGTCGAGTTCCCTGGTCAGACGGTCCTGAATGTGGCGTGAGGTGACGTACTTACCCTCTTTGCCGAAGAACGGAGAATCGTTGATGGCGAACAGCATGCTCATGGTAGGCTCGTCGATGGCGATAGGTGGTAGCGGCTCGGGATTTTCGTAGTCGCAGATGGTGTCGCCAATCTCGAAGCCGTCGATGCCGACGATGGCGCAGATGTCACCGGAAGAGACAGATTCCGCGCGTTTGCGGCCCAGTCCCTCGAAGGTGTGCAGCTCTTTGATTTTGGCTTTTACCTGTGAACCGTCGCGGCGCGCGAGGGTCACGTTCATGCCCTCCGTCAAGGTGCCGCGGTGTACACGACCCACGGCGATACGTCCGGTGTAGGACGAATAGTCGAGTGAAGTGATCAGCATCTGCGGGGTTCCCTCCAACATCTTCGGAGCAGGGATATATTTGATGATGGCATCCAACAGCGGTGTGATGGTGCCAGTAGGCGTCTTCCAGTCTTCGCCCATCCAGTTGTTCTTGGCCGATCCGTAGAGCACGGGGAAGTCCAGCTGGTCCTCGGTAGCGTTGAGGCTGAACATGAGGTCGAACACCATCTCGTAGACCTCCTCAGGACGACAGTTGGGTTTGTCCACCTTGTTGACAACCACAATCGGCTTCAGGCCTATCTGCAAGGCCTTCTGCAACACGAAGCGGGTCTGAGGCATCGGGCCCTCGAAGGCATCCACCAAGAGAATGCAACCATCGGCCATATTGAGCACACGCTCTACCTCGCCACCGAAGTCGGCGTGGCCCGGAGTATCGATGATATTGATCTTTGTATCTTTGTAATTAATGGATACGTTCTTCGAAAGAATCGTTATGCCTCGCTCACGCTCCAGGTCGTTGTTGTCCAGCACCAACTCCCCGTTTGTCTGGTCGTTCCTGAACAAGTGACCAGCCAACATCATCTTGTCGACAAGGGTGGTTTTACCATGGTCGACGTGCGCAATAATGGCAATGTTTCTAATATTCTGCATACTATACCTATGAATTAGGCTGCAAAGTTACGGCAAATAAGCGGAATATGGAAAAATAATTTTTGTTTTTAACTTCCTGTTGCCTTATAGTTTATAGAGTATGGACTATAGACTTCACTTCTGAACTATTTCAGAACTATTAGTGAGGAACTTCGAACTCTTTTTTGTAAGTTTGCAACGTGTTCGTCTACAGCGCTTCATGCGAGAATCCTCACGTGAGCAATGTAGGCCGTGACCATAACATTAAGACCATGATAAACATTGCTTTCAACTATAAGAGAATGTTGGCCACTGTCGCCCTGACAGCACTCCTATCGCCCCTCTCGGCGCAAGCCACGAAGGACAGTATCGTCCATTACTTCAAGTCGTTGACAGCTTTCCCGCAGGAGAAGCTTTACCTCCATCTGGACAAACCCTACTATGGCGCTGGGGAGAACATCTGGTTCCGGGCCTACTTGCTGAACGCCATGACGCACCGCACCAATATCCCAGAGAACTTTGTGACGGTGGAACTGCTGAACCGCAAAGACTCACTGCTCGTCCGCAAGAAGATAGCCCGCGACTCCATCGGGCTCTGCAATGCCTTGACCATACCGGCAACGGTACCCTCGGGGGAATACTATGTGCGCGGCTACTCCAGCTGGATGCAAAACGTGGGGCCAGACTTCTTCTTTCAACGGAAACTGCGGATAGAAAATGCGATAGACCGGAACGTGCAGTCCACCGTCACCTACGCCCAGACGGAGAAGTCGGGATGGAACGCCCGCTTCTCCTTCGTGAAGAGCGATGATGAACCCTATAAGCAGATTTTGGTGCGTTGCAGGGTATACGAGAACAATAAGTTGCTACAACGCCAATCAGCCAAGACCGACGACGAAGGGCGAATGATGATAGACCTGCCCGACCTGTCGAAGGATGCCAAGCGACGCATCGAGGTCTCCTTTGACGACAAGACCTATGTTTACCAAAACACCTTTTTTATCCCCGATTACTCCAAGAACTACTCCGTTCAGTTCTTCCCCGAAGGCGGGGCCTTGCTGCAGGGTGTGTCGCAGAAAGTCGCCTTCAAAGCCCAGCGTGCGGACGGCTACTCGTGTGAACTCACCGGTGCCTTGCTCAATGAGCGGGGCGACACCGTCAGCGACCTGTGTACCGTCCACGACGGCATGGGAGTGATGAACTTCGAACCCGAGTCGGGCCTGAACTACTATGCCCAGTTTGTTTCCGCCGATGGGGTGGAGCGCCGCTTCCCGTTGCCACAAGCGGAAGCTAGCGGTGTGGCTCTCTCGTTGGTGCAACGCAAGGGGATGGTATACTTTCAGATACTTAAGCCCGACGCGATGCAGTTCCCGAAAGAACTCTACTTGGTGGTGCATACTCGTGGAAAGGTGTTTGCCGTGCAACCTATCTCTACTCAGCAACCGAGCGGAAAATTCAACGCGATGTTGCTGGACAACGGCATCTCGCACTTCATCGTTGCCGACCAAGATGGCAAGGTACTCAGCGACCGACTGTTCTTCCATTACACACCATCACACGAGGATTGGAGCGTGAAGCCCAATCGGATTGTCTATAACCGTCGCAGTAAGGTTGATCTGTACGTTCAACTGAAGGACAATGAGGGACGGCCATTGCAGGGGAACTTCTCGATGAGCATTACCGACGGCAATGCCGTGAGGCTCGACTCTCTGGCGGACAATATTGTCTCCAACCTGTTGCTCACATCCGACCTGAAAGGTTACGTGGAGCACCCGGCTTACTATTTCGGTCCACAGAACTCCGAGATACAAAGGAATGCTGACCTGCTGATGATGACCCATGGATGGTGTCGGCATCACTTCACCAATATCGTCCACTGGAAAGAGTGGAAACCGGAGTACAAATATGAGTTCCGGCAAGTGCTGAGCGGCAAGGTCACTGGTCTGTTTGGTACGAAGGTGAAGAGCGGACCTATCTTTGCCGTATCACCCAAGTATATGATTATGGAAGAGGGAACTACCGACAAAGACGGACGGTTCACTATCCCGGTGGCGTTTCAGGACAGCACCTCCTTCTTTGTACAGGCCCGTACGAAGAATGGATTCGCTACAGTGGACATCCAGGTGGACAAGGATAAGTTTCCCAAAGCACAATCAGACTTCCCCTATGCATCGGAAACGACAGACTTGCCGCAGAGCTTCCTTGGCAACACGATGAACCAATACTATTCTGAGGGCGGCATGAAGGTTGTGAACCTGAAGGAACTGTTGGTCACGGCAAAGAACCGCAAGTATAGCTCGATATATATGAAGGGTGTTAACGACAAGGAATATACGGCCGCTGACCTGGAGGAGAGCGGACAGCTGACTATTTATGACGCGCTTTTCTGGATGCCCGAAATAGAGATGAGCGACAGCGGTGGACTGAAGATAGTCCGTTGTGAAGGCATCCCGCTCATTCATATAAACGACTTCTCCTATACCTATGAAGATGGGGTGGATTTCCTTCAATCCCTGTCCGTCGATGAGGTGGAGACGGTGACCATTGTACGGGGGACGGGTGCGCTGATGTTCAGTTCCGATGGTGGGGGAGGGGCCATCCTGGTGATACTGAAACATCCGCTCGACAAGCCAGCCAAACCTATACCGGGTATCACCACCTGCACGCCCTTGGGCTATGCCAAGGATATGGAGTTCTATCATCCCGACTATGACATACCAGAACAGCGCAACAATCACACTCCCGACCAGCGTAACACACTCTATTGGAATCCTTACCTGCTGCTGGATGCCGAGGGCAAGGCTAAGGTCTCCTACTTCACTTCCGACCTGGTCTCTCCGCACGATATCGTGATTGAGGGCGTGACTGTCGACGGTACTCCTGTGCGTACTGTGCAGCACATCAACCGAGATAAAACAAATAGGGGATGCCACCTCGTTGGTGACATCCCCTTATAAGTAGTTTTAAGAAGTTTCTCGCTATTCCATCTCTTCGTAGTCGAGCACCGTCTTGCGGTTGGCAAGGATACGGTCGTACTCTTCTTTCGAACCGACTATAATCTTGTCGAACTCACGCTGACCTGTACCGGCCGGTATCAGGTGACCGCAGATAACGTTCTCCTTCATACCTTCCAACCTGTCCACCTTTCCGTTGATAGCTGCCTCGTTGAGCACTTTCGTAGTCTCCTGGAAGGATGCGGCAGACATGAAACTTGAGGTCTGCAATGCGGCTCGTGTGATACCTTGTAGAATTTGTGTAGAGGTTGCGGGGATTGCGTCGCGTACCTCAACCAACTTCAAGTCTCGGCGTTTCAGCATACTGTTCTCGTCACGTAGCTTGCGGGCTGTAACAATCTGACCCGGTACCAAGTTCTCGGAGTCTCCGGCATTGGTGACAACCTTCTTGCCCCAGATGCGGTCGTTCTCCTCCATGAAATCGAGCTTGTCGACAATCTGCTGCTCGAGGAAGCGGGTATCACCTGGCTCGTTG
Organism: Bacteroidaceae bacterium; assembly: GCA_963643925.1. Taxonomy (GTDB): domain Bacteria; phylum Bacteroidota; class Bacteroidia; order Bacteroidales; family Bacteroidaceae; genus Phocaeicola_A. The sequence goes on along the minus strand of CAVINS010000030.1, from coordinate 12,190 downwards.
ATCTCTACCTTGCGCATCATCTGACGTACGATAATCTCGAAGTGCTTGTCGTTGATCTTTACACCTTGCAGACGGTATACGTCTTGTACCTCATTGACGATGTACTCCTGTACGGCCGTTGGACCTTTGATGGCCAGGATGTCGGCAGGCGTGATGGCGCCGTCGGATAACGGTGTTCCGGCACGCACGTAGTCGTTCTCCTGTACCAATATCTGTTTCGACAGTGCTACCAGATACTTCTTCTGGTCTCCTGTCTTGGATGTTACGATAATCTCGCGGTTACCACGTTTCACCTTACCCATAGTGATTTCTCCATCGATTTCGGATACCACAGCGGGGTTCGACGGGTTACGTGCCTCGAACAGTTCGGTAACACGGGGAAGACCACCGGTGATATCACCAGCCTTACCTACGGCACGCGGAATCTTCACGAGGATATCGCCCGGCTTCACCTTCTGACCATCCTCAATCACTACGTGACCACCCACAGGGAAGTTGTAGGTACGGATAACGGAGCCGTCTTCTGCCACAATCTGTGCAGAGGGGACTTTCGTCTTGTCCTTGGACTCAGTGATGATGATTTCGTGCAGACCGGTTGCCTCGTCCGATTCAACCTTGTAGGTCACACCCTCGATGACTGAGTCGAACACAATGCGACCGCCAGCCTCGGTGATGATGACAGCGTTGAACGGATCCCACTTGGCAATCATCTTGCCTTGCTCTACCACCTCGCCGTCGCTAGCGTACAGCTTAGAACCGTAAGGCACGTTGTGGGTAGAAAGGACGATGCCGGTGTTCACATCGATGAAGCGAACCTCAGCCAAACGGCCTACGACAACCTTCACTGCCTCGCCTGTCTCCTCGACAGCGTCTACTGTACGGAGTTCCTCAAACTCGAGGCGAGCGTTATGCTTGGCCACAATAGAAGCGTTGGCGGCGATGTTACCTGCTGTACCACCGGCGTGGAATGTACGCAGTGTCAGCTGTGTACCCGGCTCACCGATAGACTGTGCGGCGATGACACCTACAGCTTCACCCTTGTTCACCATTCGGCTGGTGGCGAGGTTACGTCCGTAACACTTTGCGCAAACACCCTTCTTCGATTCGCAAGTCAATACGGAACGTATCTCGACGCTTTCGATAGGAGAGTCCTCTATCTTCTGGGCAATGTCTTCTGTTATCTCCTCGCCACCGGCAACAATCAGTTCACCAGTGTTCGGATGGATGATATCGTGAACGGACACACGACCGAGGATACGCTCGTACAAGGTGGCGATGACCTCGTCGTTGTTCTTCAAGGCGGTGCAAACCAAACCACGCAGGGTGCCACAGTCCTCCTCGTTGACAATCACGTCGTGCGACACGTCCACCAGACGACGGGTCAAGTATCCGGCATCGGCTGTCTTTAAGGCGGTGTCGGCCAAACCCTTACGGGCACCGTGGGTAGAGATGAAGTACTCCAACACGGACAGACCTTCCTTAAAGTTCGAAAGAATCGGGTTCTCAATAATCTGTGCGCCTTCGGCTCCGGCTTTCTGAGGCTTGGCCATCAAACCACGCATACCAGACAACTGACGAATCTGCTCCTTAGAACCACGGGCACCGGAATCCAACATCATGTACACGGAGTTGAATCCTTGGTCGTCGGCAGAGATGGTCTTCATCAGGATATTCGACAAATCGCTGTTGACGTGTGTCCAGGTATCGATAACCTGATTATAACGCTCGTTGTCGGTTATGAATCCCATGTTGTAGTTCATCATAATCTGCTCAATCTCCTCGTTACCACGCTTGATGAGATCCTCCTTCTCCTTCGGGATGATGATATCGCCCAAGTTGAATGACAGACCGCCTTGGTAGGCCATCTTGTATCCCAGGTTCTTGATACCGTCGAGGAATTCGCAGGCACGTGCCACACCGACAACCTTGATGACGTTGCTGATGATGTCGCGCAGAGATTTCTTAGATATAATAGTGTTCAGATATCCAACTTCATCGGGGACAAGTTCGTTGACGATGACACGACCCACAGAGGTCTCGCGCATCATCTTCACGATGTTGCCGTTCTCGTCCAAGTCGTTCACCAACACCTGTACCGGAGCGTGGATGTCCACCTTACCTTCGTTGTAGGCGATAATGGCCTCCTCAGGTCCGTAGAATTTCAGTCCTTCGCCCTTGGCACCGGTACGCAGTTTGGTGATGTAGTACAAACCGAGTACCATATCCTGTGCGGGCACGGTGATAGGCGCGCCATTGGCGGGGTTCAGGATGTTGTGTGACTGGAGCATCAGCATCTGGGCTTCCAACACGGCCTCATTGCTCAAAGGCAAGTGCACGGCCATCTGGTCACCATCGAAGTCAGCGTTGAATGCCGTACATGCCAAAGGGTGCAATTGGATAGCTTTGCCCTCAATCATCTTAGGTTGGAATGCCTGGATACCGAGTCGGTGCAGTGTCGGTGCACGGTTCAGCAACACGGGGTGACCCTTCATCACATATTCGAGGATATCCCATATAACGGGTTCTTTGCGGTCTACAATCTTCTTGGCCGACTTCACCGTCTTCACGATACCGCGCTCAATGAGCTTGCGGATGATGAACGGCTTGTAGAGCTCGGCAGCCATAAGCTTAGGAATACCGCATTCGCCCATCTTCAGCTCAGGACCAACGACGATTACCGAACGGGCTGAGTAGTCAACACGCTTACCCAACAAGTTCTGACGGAAACGTCCCTGCTTACCCTTCAAACTGTCGGAGAGTGACTTCAACGGTCTGTTGGCGTCTGTCTTCACGGCACTCGACTTGCGCGAATTGTCGAACAAGGAGTCAACAGCCTCCTGCAACATGCGCTTCTCGTTACGGAGAATCACGTCAGGAGCCTTTATCTCAATCAGTCTCTTTAGACGATTGTTACGGATGATGACACGGCGATAGAGGTCGTTCAGGTCCGATGTGGCGAAACGTCCACCATCCAATGGCACCAACGGGCGCAACTCAGGCGGAGTGACAGGGACGTTCTTGATGATCATCCATTCCGGTTTGTTGCGGCCCCGGGAAGCACGGAACGACTCTACAACCTGCAGACGTTTCAGTGCCTCGGTCTTGCGTTGCTGTGATGAGTCGCTGCCTGCCTTGTCACGCAACTCATATGAGAGTGCGTCGAGGTCGAGGTTGCACAGCAATTCGTAGATTGCCTCTGCTCCCATCTTGGCTATAAACTTGTTCGGGTCGGTTTCCTCAAGGAACTGATTGTCCTTCGACAGCTTGTCCATGAGGTCGAGGTATTCCTCCTCTGACAGCAGGTCCAATGTTTGCACGCCCTCTTTTTCTGCTTCACCCGGCTGAATCACCACATACTTCTCGTAATAGATGATGGCGTCGAGTTTCTTGGTCGGCAACCCCAACAGGTAGCCTATTTTATTAGGTAATGAACGGAAATACCAGATGTGTGCTACGGGCACTACCAACTGAATATGTCCCATCCGCTCACGGCGGACTTTTTTCTCGGTTACCTCTACACCGCATCGGTCGCAGACGATACCTTTGTAACGAATGCGCTTGTACTTACCGCAATGGCATTCGTAATCCTTCACCGGCCCGAAGATGCGCTCGCAGAACAAACCGTCACGTTCAGGCTTGTAGGTACGATAATTGATGGTCTCCGGCTTTAATACCTCACCGCTCGAGTTCTCCAGAATCTCTTCTGGCGAAGCCAATCCGATGGAGATCTTTGTAAAATTACTCTTTATCTTTGTTTCTTTTCTAAAAGCCATATTGTATATAATGTAAAGAGTTACTAATTTATTCGAGGTTGATGCTTAAGCAAAGTCCCTTCAACTCGTGCAGCAACACGTTCAGAGATTCAGGTATACCCGGTGTCGGCATCGGTTCGCCTTTGACAATGGCCTCGTAAGCCTTCGAACGGCCTACCACATCATCGGACTTGATGGTCAGAATCTCCTGCAGGATGTGGGATGCACCGAATGCTTCGAGCGCCCAAACCTCCATCTCTCCGAAACGCTGGCCTCCGAACTGTGCCTTACCTCCAAGCGGCTGTTGGGTGATCAGCGAGTACGGTCCAATTGAACGGGCGTGCATCTTGTCCTCAACCATGTGACCCAATTTCAACATGTAGGTGACACCTACTGTTGCGGGTTGGTCGAAGCGGTCGCCTGTGCCGCCATCGTAAAGGTAAGTCTTGCAATATCTTGGCAGGCCGGCTTTGTCGGTCCATTCGTTCAAGTCGTCCATGGTAGCTCCGTCGAAGATAGGAGTGGCGAACTTCACGCCCAACTCTTTTCCTGCACGACCCAAAACGGCTTCGAATATCTGTCCGATGTTCATACGTGAAGGCACACCCAACGGGTTCAACACAATGTCTACTGGAGTGCCATCGGCCAAGAAGGGCATGTCCTCCTGGCGAACCACGCGCGATACGATACCCTTGTTACCGTGACGTCCCGCCATCTTATCACCTACGCCAATCTTACGCTTCTTGGCTACGTAAACCTTAGCCATTTGAATGATACCGGCAGGAAGCTCATCACCGATGGTGATAGCGAACTTCTTCCGTTTCAGTTCGGCATCCAGTTCCTTATATTTCTTCAAGAAGTTGATGATCAAATCGCGAATCATCTCGTTCTTGTGTGCGTCGTTTGTCCACTTGCTAAGTTGTACGGCTGTGTAGTCTAGACTCAACAGGTCTTTCTTGGTGAAGTGAGCGCCTTTGGCAATCACGTCCTGACCTAAGTAATCCTTCACACCTTGTGACGTCTTGCCTTCCGTCAGCACCATCAACTTGTCTATCAGGATAGCCTTAAGGTCGGCAACCTTGCCATCGAATTCCTCGTCGATCTTCGGCAGCAATGCCTTGTCTGCCATCTTTGAGGACCGAGTCTTTATGACGCGAGAGAAGAGTCTCTTGTCGATGATGACACCCTTCAATGATGGAGAGGCCTTCAGTGAAGCATCCTTCACATCGCCGGCTTTGTCACCGAAGATGGCGCGCAGCAATTTCTCTTCTGGCGATGGGTCTGACTCTCCCTTCGGGGTAATCTTACCAATCAAGATGTCGCCCGGCTGGATGCAGGCACCGATACGAACGATACCATTCTCGTCGAGATCCTTCGTTGCGTCTTCGCTTACGTTAGGAATGTCGGAAGTCAACTCTTCCATACCGCGTTTTGTCTCACGTACTTCCAGTGAGAATTCCTCTACGTGTACAGATGTCAGAATGTCCTCGCGTACCACACGTTCGTTGAGCACGATGGCATCCTCGTAGTTGTAACCTTTCCAAGGCATGTAGGCAACCAAGAGGTTCTTACCCAATGCCAACTCGCCGTTTGCCGTCGAGTAACCCTCGGTAAGGATGTCGCCTTTTTTCACGCGCTGACCTTTGTCGCAGATAGGACGGAGGTCGATGGTCATGTTTTGGTTGGTACGGCGGAACTTAGGTATCTTGTATTCCTTCAGCGCCGGCTCGAAGCTTACAAACTCTTCGTCTTCGGTGCGGTCATAAAGGATGCGGATGGTCGTAGCGTCCACAAAGTCTATAACGCCTGCTCCCTCGGCTGTAATCTGTGTACGGGAGTCTTCGCAAAGCTGCTTCTCGATACCTGTACCCACGATGGGAGCTTCGGTCTTTAGCAAAGGTACTGCCTGGCGCATCATGTTCGAACCCATCAACGCGCGGTTAGCGTCATCGTGCTCGAGAAATGGAATCAGAGATGCGGCTATGGAGGCTATCTGCTGCGGAGACACATCCATCAGTTCAACCTGGTCGGGCTGCACCACAGGATAGTCAGCATCCTGACGGGCTTTAACTTTCTCACGTATAAAGGTTCCGTCGTCGTTTAACGGTGCGTTACCCTGTGCGATAATCTTGTTCTCTTCCTCCTCAGCGGTCATGTAAACGATGTCCTCGTTCTTCAAGTCCACCTTACCGTCGCTTACTTTGCGGTACGGAGTCTCGATGAAACCAAGGTTGTTGATCTTTGCATATACACAGAGAGAAGAAATCAAACCGATGTTAGGACCTTCAGGAGTCTCGATTGGGCAGAGGCGACCGTAGTGAGTGTAGTGCACGTCACGTACCTCGAATCCGGCGCGCTCTCTCGACAGACCTCCAGGACCCAGGGCGGAGAGACGTCTCTTGTGTGTAATCTCGGCCAGCGGGTTTGTCTGGTCCATAAACTGTGACAAGGCGTTCGTTCCGAAGAAGGAGTTGATAACTGAAGAGATTGTCTTCGCATTGATCAAGTCTGTCGGAGTGAATACCTCGTTGTCGCGAACATTCATACGCTCACGTATCGTTCGGGACATGCGGGCCAAACCAATAGCGAACTGGTTTGACAACTGCTCGCCTACGGTACGTACGCGTCTGTTGCTCAAGTGGTCGATATCGTCAACAACCGCTTTCGAGTTAACTAACTCAATCAGGTATTTGATGATTTCGATGATGTCTTCCTTGGTGAGGACTCTCACGTCCATGTCCGTTGTCAGATTCAACTTCTTGTTGATTCTGTAACGGCCTACGTCGCCAAGGTCATATCTTTTCTCGGAGAAGAACAAGTTGTTGATAACCTCACGTGCACTGGCATCGTCGGCCGGGTCTGCGTTGCGTAGCTGGCGGTAGATGTAGAGCACCGCTTCTTTCTCGGAGTTACTCGGGTCCTTCTGAAGCGTGTTGAAGATGATGGAGTAATCAGACTGGTTCGTCTCTTCCTTGTGTATCAATATTGACTGAACACCAGACTCGATAATCTCATCGATGTGCTCAGCTTCCAATGTTGTCTCGCGGTCGATGATAACTTCGTTACGCTCGATGGAAACAACTTCACCCGTATCTTCATCTACGAAATCCTCGACCCATGTCTTCAATACACGGGCAGCCAATTTGCGACCGACGTATTTCTTGAGGTTGGCTTTCGACACCTTCACCTCCTCGGCCAAATTGAATATCTCAAGGATGTCTCTATCATTCTCGAAGCCAATAGCTCTGAGCAGTGTTGTTACCGGCAACTTCTTCTTTCTGTCGATGTAAGCGTACATCACGTTGTTGATGTCGGTAGCGAACTCTATCCACGAACCTTTGAATGGTATGATTCTGGCCGAATAGAGTTGAGTTCCGTTTGCGTGAACGCTCTGTCCGAAGAATACACCTGGAGAACGGTGCAACTGTGAAACAACCACACGTTCTGCTCCGTTGATGATAAACGTACCATTGTCTGTCATATAGGGGATAGGTCCAAGAAATACATCTTGGATGACCGTATCGAAATCCTCGTGATCAGGGTCTGTACAGTAGAGCTTCAACTTGGCTTTTAATGGAACACTATAAGTGAGCCCACGCTCTAAACATTCAGCTATTGTGTAGCGCGGGGGATCAATGTAATAATCCAAGAATTCAAGTACGAAGTTGTTTCGGGTGTCTGCTATCGGAAAGTTTTCAGCAAACACTTTGTACAACCCGTCGTTCTTACGCATTTCAGGCGGTGTATCCAGTTGCAAAAAGTCCCGGAATGACTTTAATTGTACTTCCAAGAAATCCGGATAAGGCATCGGATTCTTTATAGAAGCAAAATTAACTCTTTGATTTACAGTATTTGAAGACATCTGTCAGTGAATTAGAAGAACTTAATTTAATTATAGACACAAAAAGGTTAAGAACCACTCAATGTGGTTCTTAACCGAACTACCTGCTCAAACAGGTTATTTGTTTTATTTAAGTTCAACTTCAGCTCCAGCTTCTTCCAAAGTTTTCTTCAAAGATTCTGCGTCGTCCTTAGAAAGACCCTCTTTCAATGTGCTGGGAGCACCGTCAACCAAGTCTTTTGCCTCTTTCAAGCCAAGACCGCAAGCCTCTTTAACGGCTTTAACCACCTGCAATTTAGCTGCACCGGCGCTCTTCAATACAACGTCGAATGAAGTCTTCTCCTCAGCTGCGGCTGCACCACCTGCAGCAGGACCAGCAGCAACAGCAACAGCTGCAGCAGCAGGTTCAATTCCGTACTCTTCTTTAAGGATTGTTGCAAGTTCATTAACTTCTTTCACTGTCAAGTTAACTAATTGTTCTGCAAAAGCTTTTAAATCTGCCATTTTTGTATAATTTTTATTGTTAAATACTTGTTTGAAATTGTTTATTGTCTCTCACCGAGTGTCTTCAATACTCCGTGAATTGTGTTAGCACCAGACTGCAGAGCGGATACAACGTTCTTGGCAGGTGATTGCAACAGTGCAATAACGTCTGCGATGACCTCTTCCTTGCTCTTGATGCTTGTAAGAGCGTCCAACTGGTCGGCTCCCACGTAGAAACTCTCTTCTGCGTACGCACCCTTCAATCCGGGGATACCGTCGTTTGTCAAGTCTTTGATCAACTTGGCCGGGACGTTAGCTACATTGGTAAACAACACAGCTGTCGTTCCCTCCAAGCAACCATACAATGGAGAGAAGTCTGTGTCCAGAGATTCCATGGCCTTGTGAAGGAGTTTGTTCTTCACTACTACCATCTTAATCTCCTTCTCGAAGCAGGCTTTTCTCATCTTCGTAGTCTCAGCAGCGTTCATAGCTGTGACGTCTACCAAGTAGAAATGACCGTATTCCTTGATTGTCTCGGTGAGCTTCGTTATAATAGCGTTTTTATCTTCCTTTCTCATGATTTCTCCTTAATTTTAGATTTCCTCTATCGTCTTCGGATCGACTTTAATACCAGCACTCATTGTACTTGAAAGATAAATGCTCTTGATATATGTTCCTTTTGCTGCAGACGGTTTCAGCTTGTTGATCATTGCCAGGAATTCCTTGGCATTCTCACGGATAGCCTCAGCAGTGAAAGACACCTTACCGATAGATGTGTGAACGATACCGCTCTTGTCTACCTTAAAGTCAATCTTACCTTGCTTCACCTCTCTTACAGCTTTAGCAACATCCATTGTTACAGTACCGCTCTTCGGGTTAGGCATCAATCCACGAGGACCTAACACACGACCCAGGGCACCAATTTTACCCATGATAGACGGCATGGTGATAATCACATCCACGTCTGTCCATCCTCCTTTGATCTTTTCGATATATTCGTCCAGACCTACATAGTCAGCACCAGCTTCTTTAGCAGCTGCTTCCATCTCTTGTGTACAAAGTACCAACACTCTGGTGACTTTACCTGTACCGTTCGGGAGGGAAACCACGCCTCTCACCATCTGGTTCGCCTTACGAGGGTCAACTCCCAAGCGAACATCAATGTCCAAAGATGCGTCAAACTTGGTAAATGAAACCTCCTTTACCAATTCTGAAGCCTCTTTCAGTGAGTAAGCCTTTCCTGCTTCAATCTTTGCTGCAGCTAACTTCTGATTTTTTGTCAGTTTACCCATTACAATTGAAGTTTATTATTTATTACCCGGGAATTCCCCTTTTACAGCGATACCCATACTTCTTGCTGTGCCGGCTACCATTGACATGGCGGCTTCTACAGTAAAACAGTTCAAGTCTACAATCTTGTCCTGAGCGATAGCGCGTACCTGGTCCCAAGTCAACTCGGCAACCTTGTTACGGTTAGGCTCTGCAGATCCGCTCTTGATCTTTGCTGCTTCGAGCAACTGGATTGCCACGGGCGGAGTCTTTACTACGAAATCGAAAGACTTATCTGTGTAGTAAGTAATAATCACAGGCAATACCTTGCCTGCTTTGTCTTGGGTTCTGGCGTTGAATTGCTTGCAAAACTCCATGATGTTGATACCCTTGGAACCCAAAGCAGGTCCTACGGGAGGTGATGGATTTGCAGCGCCTCCTTTAATCTGTAACTTGATTAGTCCAGCAACTTCTTTAGCCATTTTCTTTGATTTTTATTTTGGATTTAACGTCGGAACAATGCTACGTGCAACATTATTCCTTTTCAACTTGCATAAAGCCCAATTCGAGCGGAGTCTTCCGTCCGAATATCTTCACCATGACCTTCAGCTTTTTCTTCTCGCTGTTTATCTCCTCTATGAGACCGCTGAAACCACTGAAAGGACCTTCAGTGACTTTCACCGTTTCACCAACTACATAGGGGATTGTCATGTCATCACCCGCCTCTTGTAATTCGTCAACTGTTCCCAATATACGATTGATCTCAGCCTGACGCAAAGGTGTTGGATTGTCCATACCTCCAAGGAAACCTATCACATTAGGTGTGTTTCTCAGATGATGAGTAACCTCACCTACTAAAGCTGCCTCTACCAAAACATATCCGGGAAGATAACTTCTTTCTTTCACAATCTTTTTGCCATTGCGAACCTGATATACTTTTTCCGTAGGGATCAATACCTGAGACACGTAATCGCCAAGGTCGCTGTTCTTGATATCTGCTTCAAGATACTCTTTCACCTTAGCTTCTTTACCGCTTACGGCACGCAGTACGTACCATTTCTTTTCAATCTCAGACATGCTTTAGAATGTTAATGTGGATAGACGTTTTCCATTACTAACTGGAAGAATGAATCCATGGCGAATACTACCAATGCAATAAGTAGGGAAGCATACAATACAACTACTGCACTGCTAGATAGCTCAGAGCGGCTTGGCCATGACACTTTATGCACAAGTTCATCGTAGGATTCTTTGCAGTATCCCACGCAACTGTTGACAAGTTTCTTGCTAAAATTTCCTATCTTAGACATAGTCCTTTTCTTTATTAGCACGGGAAGAGAGGCTCGAACTCCCGACACCTGGTTTTGGAGACCAGTGCTCTACCAACTGAGCTATTCCCGTAGGTTGGGTTCTCCAACATGGAGAACCCAATATCTGTTTTAGTCCAGAATCTCTGTAATCTGACCGGCACCAACTGTACGTCCACCCTCGCGGATAGCGAAACGCAAACCTAAGTTCAATGCAACCGGATAGATCAGCTCTACTGTGATAGTTACGTTATCACCCGGCATTACCATTTCAGTTCCTTCCGGCAAAGTGATTTCACCTGTGCAGTCCATTGTACGGAGATAGAACTGAGGACGGTATTTGTTGTGGAACGGAGTGTGACGTCCACCTTCCTCTTTCTTCAGGATATAAACCTCGGCTTTGAATCTTGAGTGAGCCTTAACCTGTCCCGGGTGGCAGAGAATCATACCACGCTTAACCTCGTTCTTGTCGATACCACGGAGCAACAGACCAACGTTATCACCAGCCTCGCCCTGATCCAACAGTTTGCGGAACATCTCGACACCTGTAACTACAGACTTCTTGTCCTCACCCAAGCCAAGGATCTCAACTTCGTCGCCTACCTTGATTACACCGCTCTCGATACGGCCAGTAGCAACAGTACCACGACCAGTGATTGAGAACACGTCCTCAACCGGCATCAAGAAAGGTTTATCAACATCGCGCGGAGGCAGAGGAATCCATGTGTCAACAGCGTCCATCAATTCCATCACCTTCTCTTCCCACTCTGCTACACCATTCAATGCGCCGAGAGCAGAACCACGGATGATAGGGGTATTGTCGCCATCGAAGTCATAGAATGACAGCAACTCGCGCATTTCCATCTCAACGAGCTCCAACATCTCTTCGTCGTCAACCATATCGCACTTGTTCAAGAACACTACCAAGCGAGGTACGTTTACCTGACGTGCCAACAGGATGTGCTCACGTGTCTGAGGCATCGGACCATCAGTAGCGGCTACTACGATGATTGCACCATCCATCTGAGCAGCACCAGTTACCATGTTCTTCACATAGTCGGCGTGTCCCGGGCAGTCTACGTGTGCGTAGTGACGGTTTGCTGTTTCATATTCTACGTGTGAAGTATTGATTGTAATACCTCTTTCTTTCTCTTCAGGAGCGTTATCGATCTGATCGAATGACTTAACTTCTGAAAGACCTTTCTTTGCCAACACTGTTGTGATTGCAGCGGTCAAAGTAGTCTTACCGTGGTCAACGTGGCCGATAGTACCAATGTTAACGTGCGGTTTTGTACGTTCAAATTTCTCTTTAGCCATAGCTTACTTATTTTTATCGATTAGTAATTTCTAATTTGTCTATTAACGTCTCCGTTTTCTTGGAGCTGTTAACGAGACTTGAACTCGTGACCTCTTCCTTACCAAGGAAGTGCTCTACCACTGAGCTATAACAGCATTTCTATATCTTTTAGAGCGGAAGACGGGACTCAAACCCGCGACCCTCAGCTTGGAAGGCTAATGCTCTATCAACTGAGCTACTT
>CAVINS010000029.1:0-41082 GCA_963643925.1 Bacteroidaceae bacterium | reverse complement strand
CGGCTTCGAAGAAGTCTCTTCGCATCTCCGGCTTTCTGTCTTTGGGGCGGCTCCGGCGAAGGCCAAAGGATTCTTCAATCCACGTACAGGGAAGATTACAATCGTGGTGCCGGACAAGGCCTGCCGTCCGACCACGCTTTGCCGTAATTTGTTTTATTCAATCAGTAATGTGTCTACAGCAGGGTTTGACGATTTTGTTGTATCTTTGCATCGTTCAATTTCGCATTTAAAGCAAACAGCACATCTAAGTTTATAACACATGAAACCATACATTATCTGCCACATGATGGCGTCGGTGGACGGACGCATAGACTGCGCCATGACCGAACAACTCGATTCCACCGATGCTTACTACGAAGCTCTCGATGGGCTGCAGTGCCCCACGACCATCGAGGGACGAGTGACCATGCAGATGCACTTCGCTCTGCCCGAACCTTTCGTCGCTACATCCAAAGAACCTGTCGGCCACACGGCTTTCCGCAAGGCTGCCGAGGGTAAGCCCGGCTACGACGTGGCCATCGACACTCACGGCAAGCTCCGCTGGCCGAGCAACGAACAAAGTGGTCAGCCGCTGCTTGTGGTTGCCTGCGAGGACTGCCCGAAGGCGTATTTCGACACGCTGGACGAGCAGGGCATCTCGTGGATTGCCGTTGGTAAAGGACGCATCGACTTGGCAAAGGCCGTGGAGATGCTGAACAGCGAATTCGGCGTGGAGCGCATCGCCCTGGTTGGCGGTGGCCACATCAACGGAGCCTTCCTGGCCGCCGGACTGATAGACGAGGTGAGCCTGATGATAGGCCCGGGTATCGACGGACGCAAAGGCATGGCGGCCGTGTTCGACGGCATCGACGAGCCCGACCGTCCTGCCACGCTGCTGAGGCTGCAGACCGTGGAGCGCTTGGGCGACACCGTGTGGATGAGATACAAAATGTAGAATCACATAAATAAACATAGTATGATATGAAAAGAATGCTCTCACTCATTGCAATTGTCGCCGTAGCCGCCACCACGCTGATGGCCTGCGGCAAGAAGGCTTCAGCAACCGAAGCCGCCGTAACAACCGGACGGGCACCCAAGGTGCTCGTGGCCTATTTCTCCGCCACGGGCACGACGAAGGCCGCTGCCCAAAAGGTGGCCAAGGCCATCGGGGCGGAACAGTTTGAGATAAAGCCCACCGAGGCCTATTCCGAAGCCGACCTCGACTGGACACGGAAAACCTCGCGCTGCTGTCGCGAGAATGACGACCCGAAGTGTCGCCCGACGTTCGAGAAGAGCCTGGAGTCGCTCGACGGCTACGAGCTCATCTTCCTGGGATTCCCCAACTGGTGGAACGGCGCGCCCCGCATCATCAACACCTTCGTGGAAACCTATCAGCTGAAAGGCAAGCGTGTGGTGATGTTCATGACCTCAGGCAGCAGTGGCATCGAGAACGCCGAAAAGGTCTTCAAAGAGGCCTACCCGGAAGTGAAATGGGAAGCCGGCAAACGGCTCAACGGCATGTCGGAGAAGGCGATTGGCGACTGGGCCAAAGGCTACCTGAAGTAAACGCTTCGGATTTTCAAATACGATAATGGCCGGCTCACTCGGAAGTGGGTCGGCTTTTCGCGTGTTTATGCGGTCGTTCTGCCGTTTATGGCATGAAAATCACATGTCACGAGGTTAAAGGTTGATAGCGTAATACGGTTATCAAGATAATTCCGTACCTTTGCAAACGGTTTACCAAAGTAAAGAAGCACGCAAGAATATGGCAGAAGAGAACAATATACCCCAAAAGAAAGGCAAGCACGGCGGGGCGCGCCCCGGTGCCGGACGACCTTCCACCGACAGCAAGCTCTACACCTTTCGCGCACCAGGACCGATGGCAAAGGCCATAGACAGTCAGGCGAGCAAGACCGACTTCATCAAGGCTTGCATCGAAAAGACCATAGAGGGTGGAGCGGAAACGGCGTTTGGCAAGATAGGCACCGTCTATCCCGCGGCAACGGTAGGGGAAATCCACTTGCCATACTTCGACCTCGGCATCAAGGCCGGATTCCCCATTCCGCTCGACAATGACGAGAAGAGCCAGGACGTCGACCTGCTGCGCATGATCTGTCCGCACCCCAACGCCAGCTACCTCATCCGCGTGGAGGGCGACTCGATGATAGATGCCGACATTCACAGCGGCGACATCATCATCGTGGACAAGAGCAACCGCACCCCAACACCCTCGGAAGTGGCCGTGTGCGAGCTCAACGGCGAATACACCCTCAAACGGTTCGAGAAGCGCAACGACGGCGAAGGGTGGCTCATTCCTGCCAACCCCAACTATCCCGAAATCCGCGTCACCGAGAATGACGACTTCTCCATTTGGGGCGTGGTGACGTACGTAATCCATAAGACAAGGAGATGACGCTATGTTCGCTCTCGTAGACTGCAACAGCTTCTTCTGCTCGGTGGAAAAGGTGTTCCACCCGGGCTTGAGGGGGAAACCCGTGGTCGTGCTTTCGAGCAACGACGGCTGCATCGTGGCGCTCACCCCAGAAGCCAAAGCCTTAGGGTTGCACCGTGGCGACCCTGTCTTCAAGGTGAAGGATATCGTGACGCATAATAAGGTACATGTCTTCTCCTCCAACATGATGCTCTATGCCGCCATGAGCAAACGCATCGTCAGCATCATGCGCGAGAGCGTCAGCCATGTGGAGCAATACAGCATCGACGAGAGCTTCTGCGACCTGCGGGGCTACGCGGAGCACTTCGACCTAGTGGAGATGATGCGCCAGCTGAAGGACAAGATATTGCTCTACACTGACATCCCTGTGAGCGTGGGCATCGCTCCGACAAAGACTTTGGCCAAGATGGGCAGCAAGTTTGCCAAGCAATACAAGGGTTACCAGGGAGTGTGCATGATAGACACGGACGAGAAGCGCCGGAAGGCCCTCAGCCTCTTCCCGCTGGACGACGTGTGGGGCATCGGCCGGCAGACACTTGCCAAGCTGGAGTACCACGGCATCCGCACACCTTTGGATTTTGCCGACAGGAGCGAGTCGTGGGTGCGCTCGCACCTCACCAAGCCCGGCGTGCAGACGTGGCTCGAACTCAACGGACATCCGTGCATCGACACTGCCGAGATTCACCAAAAGAAGACCATCTGCACCTCACGTAGCTTTGGCGAGATGGTGACGGACTTCGATTCCCTGAAAGCTTCCATCGCTACCTTTGCCAGCAGCTGTGCCAACAAACTCCGCGGACAGGCGTCGGGAGCCAAGAGCGTCACAGTCTTCATCGCCAGCAACCGCTTCCGCGAGGACCTTCCGCAGTACGACAACTCCGCCACCGTCTCGCTCCTGGTACCCACAAGCGACACGCTGGAGATAGCCGGCGCCGCCATCCAAGCCTTGCGGAGCATCTGGCGCGAGGGGATACAGTACAAGCGCTCCGGTGTCGTCGTGAGCGACATCCAAACCGATGAGAGCATCGAGGGCAACCTCTTCGACCCTATACGGAACCGTCCCGAGCGTGCCCGCCTGATGCGGACGATAGACAACATCAACCGCCGATATGGCTTGAAGACTATACAAATGGCCGCAGAGGGCGACGACAAGCAAGCATGGAAGGTGAAGTGCGACCACCGAAGCGGTAACTACCTCACCGATGCCGACGAGCTGCTGACGGTAGGGATATCATCTTCTGAAAAGCATCCATTGACGTCGTAAATCAGGCTCATTCAGAGTTTGTCCACGGCAAATATACACAAATCACCGGAATATTCACCTCTACGCAAAAAGATTTCGTTTGAAGGTGGTATCTTTGCAGCCGAAATAGAAAACAAAGAAGTTTAGAACAAGAAATCCTGTACGGATTGCTTACCTTCGCACCGGACGGTACCGAAGGCTCTTCGGCAGGCGCTGTCCTCGGAACTTAATCAGAGAACGATAACCCAGCGATGAACAAACGTGAATACATACAGGCCAACAAGGATTGGCTGACGGCGAAAGCCAAGGAAGAGGGAGTGAAGGCGCTTCCAAAGGGTATATTGTATAAGGTGTTGTCCGAGGGGAAGAACGATGGTGTTCATCCCTCACCACGCAGCATAGTGACGGCACACTATACCGGAAGGACCATCGATGGCAAACAGTTCGACAGCAGTCGGGGCGGAGCACCGCTCGCCATTCGCCTGTGCGACCTCATTGAGGGTTGGATAATTGCCATGCAGCAGATGTGCGTGGGCGACAAGTGGGAAGTCTACGTTCCTGCCGAGATGGGCTACGGCAAGTTCTCGCAGCCCGGCATCCCCGGCGGCTCCACACTGATATTCGAAATAGAGCTGACAGGTATAGCATAGAGCACATGATGATGATGCAATCCTTTCAAAAGATATACTGAAACGTCGAAGGGCGAAGGAGGAAGGCGAAGCCAATGGCAGTGAGCGATATGCTTGCATTCATCTATGAGGAACGTTCGACCGAGGAAGTGTTTGTTCCTTTGTTTCCCCTGTCAAAGGTTTCCTTTCTAACACGAATTTTTAAATTGCCTCATATTGTCTTAATCTTCAAGCATGCTATAGCTTCGATTCTTGTTACCACCATGTGCTTCAAGATAGCCGAACTCGGTGAGTTGGCGCATGTAGCGCTTGGCGGTAGTGGCGGTAAAACCAAATTGGGCGACGATGTTGTCCGTAGTGATTTCTTGTTTGTCGGCCATAAAGACTAAAATATCGACCAGTTTCTCTGCCAAAGAGGGCTTTATCGACCATTTTCTTAGTCATAGCAGCTTTATCGAACAATTTCTCGGTTGTAGAACTGATGTATTGGTCTATGTCTGACTTCAAATGGCGACAATGCAGCTCTGTCATGTAGTCAACAAAGATGTCGATGTTTTCTTCTTTCCTTGTGTCTATCAAAGCCTGAATGTACTCAGCCTTGTCTTCCTTCAACACTTTTGTAGGCAATACGTCAAATTCCATTTGCAGGAGGTTCATCAGCAATCGGCTCGTTCTGCCGTTGCCATTCTATTTCGGGAAGGACTGTTTCAAGCTGCTCGATACTTATCATTGGTTCATCGGGGTTTGCCTCATGTGTTGCTTCCGAAACGAGCAGAGCGTACGTAAAAAGAAAAGAGGCAAGAGCCTGTTTTTCAGACCCTTGCCTCGTGTTTCACTAATTATAAGCATTCTGTCGTTTACTCTTCAACAGCAGCCTGCGCGGCGGCAAGTCTTGCTATGGGCACGCGGAACGGAGAGCAGGAGACGTAGTTGAGACCTACACGATGGCAGAACTTCACGGATGAAGGCTCACCGCCATGCTCACCGCAGATGCCGCACTTCAGGTCAGGACGTACGGAACGGCCTTTCTGTACAGCCATCTCTACCAACTGGCCTACACCGTTCTGATCGAGAACCTGGAAGGGGTCTACCTTCAGAATCTTCTTCTCCAAGTAGATGGGGAGGAACGATGCGATGTCGTCGCGAGAGTATCCGAAGGTCATTTGGGTCAAGTCGTTCGTACCGAAGGAGAAGAACTCTGCCTTGGTGGCGATGCGGTTGGCTGTCAGCGCAGCACGCGGAATCTCAATCATCGTACCTACCTTGAACGGAATGCTGTCGCCACGCTCCTCGAAGAGCTTGGCTGCCTCGGCACGGATGACCTTCTCTTGTGCCTCGAACTCGTAGAGGATACCTGTGAGCGGAACCATAATCTCGGGGAATGCCTCGATGCCCTCTTTCTTCAAGTCGAGTGCCGCACCCAGGATGGCACGTGTTTGCATCTGTGTAATCTCGGGATAGGTGTTGCCCAGACGGCAACCACGGTGACCGAGCATCGGGTTCTGCTCCTTCAGAGCTTCCACACGTTTCTGTATGTAGGCGAGGCTTACGTTCATGGCTACGGCCATCTCGCGCTGTCCCTTCTCATCGTGGGGAACGAATTCGTGCAAAGGCGGATCGAGCAAGCGGACGGTCACAGGGAATCCGGCCATAGCGGTGAAGATGCCCTTGAAGTCGGCCAACTGATAGGGGAGGATCTTCAGCAAAGCTTTGCGGCGACCTTCTGCCGTCTCGGACAGAATCATCTCGCGCATGGCTTTGATCTTCTCACCTTCGAAGAACATGTGCTCCGTGCGACAGAGGCCGATGCCTACGGCACCAAAGTTGCGGGCCACCTGTGCGTCATGCGGTGTGTCGGCGTTGGTGCGCACATGCAGACGTGTATATTTGTCGCAGAGTTTCATCAGCTCGGCAAAGTCGCCCGACACCTCGGCAGCCTTGGTGTCCACCTGGCCTTCGTAAACCTGTCCGGTGGTACCGTTCAGCGAGATGAAGTCGCCCTCTTTCAGTTTCACGTTGTCGACCTCCACGGTGCGCTCCTTGTAGTTGATGTTGAGGCAACCGGCACCGGAAACGCAGCATTTACCCATACCACGAGCCACAACGGCAGCGTGAGAGGTCATACCGCCACGGGCCGTCAGGATGCCTTCGGCAACCTGCATGCCTGCCAGGTCTTCGGGCGAGGTCTCGATGCGTACCATCACCACCTTGTGGCCGTCGGCAGCCCATTTGGCAGCGTCGTCGGCAAAGAAGACGATGCGTCCGCAAGCGGCACCCGGAGAAGCGGGCAGACCTTTTGCGATGACTTTGGCTTTCTTAAGAGCCTCTTTATCGAATACCGGGTGCAGCAGTTCGTCGAGCTTGTTGGGCTCCACACGCAGCAAGGCGGTCTTCTCGTCGATCATGCCTTGGCGCAGCAGGTCCATGGCAATCTTCACCATGGCAGCGCCGGTGCGTTTGCCGTTACGTGTCTGCAGGAACCACAACTTGCCCTCCTGTACGGTGAACTCCATGTCCTGCATGTCGCGGTAGTGGTTCTCCAGTTTTGTCTGGATGGCGTCCAACTCCTTGTAGATCTCGGGCATAGCCTCCTCCATAGAGGGGTATTTCGAGGCACGTGTCTCCTCGTCGATGCCTGCCAGCTGAGCCCAACGTTTGGAACCCTCGATGGTGATCTGTTGCGGTGTGCGGATGCCGGCTACCACGTCCTCGCCCTGGGCATTAATCAAATATTCGCCGTTGAACAGGTCTTCGCCGGTGGCAGCGTCGCGCGAGAAGCAAACGCCTGTAGCGGACGTGTCGCCCATGTTGCCGAATACCATTGCCTGCACGGACACGGCGGTACCCCATTCAGCCGGTATGCCTTCCATCTTCCGGTAGAGGATAGCGCGCTCGTTCATCCATGAGTCGAACACGGCGCAGATGGCACCCCACAACTGTTCGTAGGTGTCGGTAGGGAAGTCCTTGCCGGTGTTGGACTTCACGGCTTGTTTGAACTTCACGACCAACTGCTTCAGGTCGTCCACGTTCAGCTCGTTGTCCAGCTTCACACCGCGGGCGGCTTTCACTTCTTCGATGATGGCCTCGAACGGATCGATGTCGTCCTTGTTGGTCGGTTTCATACCCAACACCACGTCGCCATACATCTGCACGAAGCGGCGGTATGAGTCCCATGCGAAGCGGGCGTTGCCGGTCTTGCGGGTCAAGCCTTCCACCACTTCGTCGTTAAGTCCCAGGTTCAGGATGGTGTCCATCATGCCAGGCATGGAAGCTCTGGCGCCTGACCGTACGGATACGAGCAATGGGTTCTCCACGTCTCCAAACTTCGACTTCATCAATGTCTCGATGTGTCTTACGGCCTTCTCCACGTCATCTTTCAGCAACTCGACAACTTTATCCTTGCCTTCTGCGTAGTACTCATTACAAACTTCTGTTGTAATAGTGAACCCCGGAGGAACGGGAACCCCGATAAGATTCATCTCAGCCAAGTTAGCGCCCTTGCCGCCAAGCAAGTTGCGCATGTCAGCTCTACCTTCGGCTTGTCCATTACCGAAAGTATACACTCTTTTCTCATTCATAATTTAATATTTAGGTATTAGTCCAATAATTACTTATTGCTTTGTAAGAGCAAATCTATGAATTATTAAAGATATAAAAAAGTATTCTGTCAAAAAAATATCAGCAAAATGTATATTTTACGAGAAGTTTGCCTCCGGCGCGAATTATTTCCAAAAAATACCTATCTTTGCAGAAATAATTATTACATTGGCTTAGGATGTCGAGAAAGAAAAAAGAACTTCCATTACTGGAAAACGTTACTATAACGGATGTCGCTGCCGAAGGAAAGGCACTGGCTAGGGTGAACGACCTGGTGGTCTTTGTGCCCTACGTGGTGCCTGGCGATGTGGTGGATCTGCAGGTTAAACGCAAGAAGAACCATTATGCCGAGGCGGTGGCCGTGAAATTCCATACATACTCGCCCCAGCGGGCAGTCCCATTTTGCCAACACTACGGAGTGTGCGGCGGATGCAAGTGGCAATGTCTGCCCTACGAGGAGCAGATTCGCTACAAACAGCAGCAGGTGATTGACAACCTGACGCGCATCGGAAAGGTGGAGCTGCACAACGTGATGCCTATCTTGGGGTCGGCGAAGACGCAGTTTTACCGCAACAAGCTGGAGTTCACCTTCTCCAACAAGCGCTGGCTCACCGAGGAGGAGGTGGCGCAGAACGTGGTGTACGACCAGATGAACGCCGTGGGTTTCCATATCCCCAATGCCTTCGACAAGGTGTTGGCCATCGAGAAGTGCTGGTTGCAGGACGACATCTCCAACCAAATACGCAACACCGTGCGTGACTATGCCTACGCGCACAACTACCCTTTCTTCAACCTACGCACGCAGGAGGGTATGCTCCGAAACATGATGATTCGCACCTCGTCCACGGGCGAGCTGATGGTGCTGATGCAGTGCAAGATTGTGAACGACAGCGAGATGGCACTCTTCAAGGAGCTATTGCAACACCTGGCGGACAAGTTCCCTCAGATCACGTCGCTGCTCTATGTGGTAAACAACAAGTGCAACGACACCATCACGGACCTCGACGTTCTTACCTTCAAGGGTACGGACCACATCTTCGAGGAGATGGAGGGGCTGCGATTCAAGGTGGGACCGAAGTCGTTCTATCAGACCAACAGCGAGCAAGCATACATATTATATAGTAAGGTGCGCGAGTTTGCCAACCTCACGGGCGACGAGTTGGTGTACGACCTCTACACGGGCACGGGAACCATTGCCAACTTCGTAGCTTCCAAGGCGCGCAAGATGATAGGCATCGAGTATGTGCCCGAGGCCATAGAGGACGCGAAAGTCAATTCCGAAATCAACGGCATCGGCAACACGCTGTTCTTCGCCGGCGACATGAAGGACATCCTCACGCAGGAGTTTATCGATGAGCACGGACATCCGGACGTGATCATCACTGACCCTCCACGGGCAGGTATGCACGGTGATGTGGTGAACACCATCCTGTTCGCCGCACCCCGACGGATTGTGTATGTGAGCTGCAACCCTGCCACACAGGCGCGCGACCTGCAGCTGCTCGACGCAGCCTATCGCATAGAGGCGGTGCAGCCGGTGGACATGTTCCCCCATACCCACCACGTGGAAAATATTGTATTGCTCGAAAAACGTAACTGATTATGTCCAGAACTCATAAAGAGCGGGCCAACAAGCCCCATTACGCACAGAAGTTCACCACCTTTGCGGTGACTCAACCTGCCGAACTGATGACTTTTCTGATGGAAAAGATGAGCGGCATCAGCCGTACGAAGGTGAAGACGCTGCTCACACACCGTGTGGTGTACGTCGACCAGAAGATCACCACACAGTATAACTTCCCCCTGCAGCCGGGCATGAAGGTGCAGATTAGCGACCAACGCGGACAGAAGGAGTTTCGCAGTTCGTTGCTGAAGATCGTCTACGAGGACGCTTACATCATAGTAATAGACAAGCGGGAGGGACTGCTCTCCATCGCTACGGACAGGCAGAAGGAGCGCACAGCCTATTCCATCCTCACGGATTATGTACAGAAGTCGGGCCGAGGACGCCGTGTCTTCATCGTCCACCGGTTGGACCGCGACACATCCGGTCTGATGGTGTTTGCCAAGGACGAGCAGACTAAGCGCAACCTGCAGGACAACTGGGAGCGCATCGTCACCGACCGCCGTTATGTGGCAGTGCTCTCGGGAGAGATGGAGCAGGACAACGGCATCGTCACTTCGTGGCTGAAGGACAACAAGGTGTTTGTGACCTATTCGTCGCCCATCGACAATGGGGGTGAAAAGGCCATCACGCACTATCGGGTCATCAAGCGGGCGAACGGCTACACGCTCACGGAGCTGGAACTGGAGACAGGAAAGAAGAATCAAATCCGTGTGCACATGCAGGATTTGCATCATCCCGTCGTGGGCGATGTGAAGTATGGCAACGGTGACGACCCGCTGGGCCGACTTGGCCTGCATGCCTTCAAACTTTGTTTCTACCACCCACTCACGGGAGAGCTGCTCAGGTTCGAGACTCCTTATCCGGCTCCCTTCAAGCGACTTTTCCTGAAGGAGCAAACAGTCTCAGCATCGAAGGATAAACAGACATCGAAGTCCGCTCCGAAGTCGGAAGAATCTGCGGTAGACGAATAGTACTTTATATAATAGGTAATTACTTGTTAACTGTCCATTAACTGGTCGTTAACTCAGCGTGGAAATAAGACCGGTTTTAGCTAGGGCTTTGTTCGCTGCCGAAGGGGAGCTTATTGTCGTACGACATTAGGAGTAGTCAACGCACATTTACTCACTCTGTTCACGTACGTCATTAGAGTGAGATTACATACGTCATGAAGTCGGCAAGGTTCACAGTTAGTAAACATACGCTTACAGTTCACTTCTCCTTCCGTTTTTACTATAATCTGAGATTTGGAGTCAGAGGGAATCCTCCTCGTTGCCGGTGTGAAGAATGAGGGTGGTGGCTCCTAGGGTGATGATGCTGCCGTCCTCGATGCGCACGCGGTCCTTGTCGCCAAGGATTTCGTTCATCACAAATGTTCCTGTGATGCTGGGATTGTCGCGAATGGTGTAAACCGTTTCGCCCCGTTTGTTGCGCTTCACGTTCACCACGCAGTGCATGCGGTCCATGCTGGGGTCGGAGGTCTCGATTGGGAGGTCTATCTCTGTCCCCTTGCTGCGGCGGCCTATCACATTGTCGCCTTCGTGCAGTGGCAACACTTGTCGGTAACCGAACACATTCTCCACCACAGTCAGGTAGCCGAACTTCTGTTCCTCCATCTCCTCTTCGGGGTTCTCTTCCTTGCGGATGGAACGCAGCTTCGACTTGCCGATGCGTATGCTGAACTGCTTCTTGCATTGGTCGCAGATGAATACGAGCGACTGACCTTCGGTGTATTTCGTTTCGTCAAACGTGATGTAGTTATCACATTTGGGACAAAGGACTCTCTTCATGATGGATAAACTGAAAAAGATTGATGTTAGTTACGCGACACGTAGACCCAAGCGGTGCTGAAGAGTTCTTCGTTTCGCACTTCGTTGCATTTGGCCGTCGCCTCGTGCATGGTATCGAACGATTGCAGCACGATACGTATCCGCCCTTCCGACCCAAGGGTATAGACTTCGGGGTGACCTTGCGACTCGAAGTAACGCAGCGTCTTGTCCGCTTCCGTCTTGTTCGCGGCACTTGCTACTATAATATGGTAACGTTTGTTGCTCTTAGGTGCGACTGTTTCTTTAGCCTTCTCCGGCTGAGTCGTCAACTCCACGTCGTACTTCATCTCGTGGGACTCTGCTTGTGCGTTTCGATAAGTTGTTTGCCCGGTTTGCAAAGTCGATTGATTATCAGATGCGTCAACCTCGTCTTTGGGAGCGATGGTCTCCTCTTTCAGGACGGCAGACTCCTTCGTTTGCTTGGCAGAAGCTGTGACAACTGCCTCGTTCTGTACAGTTGTCAGCACCGGCGAGGTGGCTACCGATTGGGAACGGATGTTGTCGAAGAAGCGGACATCACCCAGAAATGCGTAATTCTCAGGCTCCACATAGGTATTGTCCACTGGGGCTGACCACGCGAAGAACAGTACGATGGCCACTACGGCGGCGACGGCGGTGTTGAGCCACTGCCGGTTGATACTGATTACAACGGAATTCTTCTTCTCGGGTTCGCTGACGGTGGGCTCCTTCTTCGTCGCAATCTCCGACAACGGAAGCATCTCGAAAGCTGAGAATCCGTAGAGGGCAGGGGAGAGGATTTCTTGTTCCTCGGGGATGAACTCCACACGACTATCCAACGTCATACGCAGTGTGCCAATGCCTTGCAACTTCGCCTCGCCCTCTTGGGCCAACTGGTTTCGCAAGGCGTTGATGGCATCGTTCATCATGCCCAAGGCCTTGGGGTAGTTGATGTCGTAAGTCTGCATGTAGGCCTGCACCAGCAGACCGTCGTTTAGGCTGAGTTGGGTGTTGAAGGTCACCTTGCGACACGGAGGCATGAACATATTCTCTTCGGGAATATGGCAAGCGGGAACATACTGCGCCATAAAACCTCCCACCTCGGGGAGAATCACGCAGTCGTTCTCTGCCAATAAAGCCTTAATATGTCGTGCCAATACATCAATCATGCTGCAAATGTAGGGAAATTTATGGAAACTACCCGCCTTTTGAAGGTAAAAAGAATACCCGGAATCAGCTCTTTTTTCTATCTTGTTCTGGCTTAGGGCCTTTCCTCTGACGGCCACGACCCTTGCCGTTCGACTGGTGCCTGCCTCCTCCGCGGTGCTTCTCGCGTTTCGTGGAGCGCGGCGCATACTCCGGTGCTTCGCCGAGTCCCTCGGGCAAAGATATCTTATAGATTTCCTTACCAAGGAAGTCCTCTATGATCTTGAAGTCGTTCTGCTCCTTTTCGCTGACGAAGGTGATGGCGCAGCCGTCGTTGTTCGCACGGGCCGTACGTCCGATGCGGTGCACATAGTCCTCGCTGTCGTGCGGCACATCGTAGTTGATGACCAAGCGGATGTCGTCGATGTCGATGCCGCGCGCCACGATATCGGTGGCTACCAGTATGTTGATGCGTCCGTTCTTGAACTCGTGCATAATCTGGTCGCGTTGCTTTTGGTCGAGGTCGGAGTGCATCTCGCCCACGTTCAGGTGGAAGCGCTGTAGGGCCCGCGTGACATCCTTCACCTTCAGCTTCGACGAGGCGAAGATGATGACCCTCTCGGGCACACTGTCATGGAAGAGTGCGTGGATGATGCCCAACTTTTGCCGTTCATAGCAGATGTATGCGGTCTGAATGATTTTCTCCGCCGGTTTGGAGACGGCGAGCTTCACTTCCACGGGGTCGTGGAGGATGTTTTGTGCCATCTGCTGAATCTTGGCAGGCATGGTGGCGGAGAACATGATAGTCTGCCGTTCCTTGGGCAATGCCTTAACAATCTGCATGATGTCGTCGTAGAATCCCATGTCGAGCATGCGGTCCGCCTCGTCGAGTATGAAGAACGACACTCTGGAGAGGTCGACATTCCCCAGGTTGATGTGGCTGATGAGTCGGCCCGGTGTGGCGATGATGACGTCAGCTCCCAGTGCCAAGCCCCTCTTCTCCTGCTCGTAGCGTATGCCATCGTTGCCGCCGTAGATGGCAACGCTGGAGATGGGCATGAAGTAGGAGAATCCCTCCATTTGTTGGTCTATTTGCTGTGCCAGTTCGCGGGTAGGTGACATGATGACGCAGTTGATGGCGTCGGCGGGATAGCCGCCTTTACTTAATTGGTTGAGTACTGGCAGCAGGTAAGCCGCCGTTTTTCCCGTGCCTGTCTGTGCCACTCCTATCAGGTCCCGACCCTCGAGCAGCACGGGAATTGTATGTTCTTGTACTGGGGTGCACTCTCTGAAATTCATCGCGTCCAGCGCATCCAGCACGCAATCTTCTAAATCTAACTCTGCAAAATCCATTCTTAATTCATTAACATCAGACAAAGGTACTATAAAAAACCTATATAGCCTTGTATTTAGGGATAGATTGGACAAAAATATGCTAAATAACATATTTTTAGCGGGAATATTTGGTCCGATAAGGAAAAACTGACTAACTTTGCGGCGGTTTTCGAGGAAGGAAAGACTTTCATTATCAGGTGGAAGGGTTTCGGGAAGGCGATAAGTAATGTTCCGGTATCGAAAATCACTGCCACAAGGCGGTTACCGGATAGTATAAACTAAAAACCGTATTACATGAAGAGTGTAAAGTGGATTTTTGTTGTATTTGTGTTTTGTTCCTTGACATCGTTTGTAGACAGAAACGTAGCTACACGAGGACTGAATGTAGGTGAGGTGGCTCCCTCGTTTACCATCGTAGCAGGCGACGGCCAAGAGGCTTTCTCGCTGAGTGACTTGAGTGGCGACTACGTTTTGCTGAGTTTTTGGGCCGGTTATGATGCCCAGTCGCGTGTAAGCAATGCGTTGCTTCACAACGGCATCCACCGGATGGGTTACAACGTCAAGATGATCTCGGTCTCGTTCGACGCTTATGCGTCGGTGTTCCAGGAGACTGTGCGTATGGACGGATTGAGTTCGTCCGATTGCTATGTAGACACTTTGGGAAAAGCCTCCGCGGTCTACAGAGCGTACAATTTGAAGAGAGGCTTCAAAAATTATCTGCTTGGCCCCGATGGGGTGATAGTTGCCACCAATGTGACGGCAGAGCAGCTTCCGCAATACCTCAACTAAACTGATATATATAGGTATAGCGGAATTCCCGGAAGAGCCGGTTGGCTTCATGGGGTGAAAGTTCCTGACAAGGAAACAATACAACAAAATAAGGAAGAGGTTGCCCCTAGCGGACAATCTCTTTTTTTTGTTCCCCACAGCTTTCTCTCATATCCTGATTTCGCTTGTCAGATTTCCGGTCATACAACTGAATTACTTGTCAACATTTGGAACTCGTACTAAACGGTTGTTATAGTACAGAAGTGTGGTCAGCAGACATCCGCTTTACTTCGGAGCCTTCCAGTAGAGGTAGACGGCAATGAGGGCATAGAGGATGTTGGGAATCCAGACGGCCAGCATGGGAGGCATGTTGGCATTGATGGCAAATGTGGCCGAAATAGTCTGGAACAGGATGTACGAGAAACTCAGCGCCAAGCCGATGCCCAGGTGAAGTCCCATGCCGCCCTTCACCTTGCGCGACGAGAGAGCCATGCCGATGGTGGCCAGGATGAACGAGGCAAACGACATGGCGATGCGTTTGTGGTACTCAATCTCGAACTCCTTGGTGTTGGCGAAGCCGCGCTGCTTTTGCCGCTCGATGTAGGTCCGCAGCTGCGGGCTTGTCATGGTCTCCTGCTGGCCTTTCGATATCAGCAGGTCGTCCGGTTGCATCATGATGGTGGAGTCCATCCGTTCGCCGCTGGAGATGATTTCGCGGTTGCCCTTCAACTCGCGTATCATGTAATCCTTTATCTTCCACAGGTGTTTGTTGTCCGACACCGTGTCGTAGGACAGGCTGCGGGCGGTCAGGTGCGACACCAGCTTCTTGTCCTCGAACTTGTCCAGCGAGAATCGGTATCCCGTCTTGCCGATGTCTTCGTAGCGGTCGATGTAGGCTATCACGCCGTCGGCCACCTCCAGCTGAACGCTGGAGACGCTGAGAATCTTCTTCTTCCGCTTGTACTGGTTCTCGAAATCCTGCCGTGTCTCGCTACCCACGGGAATCACGTAGGCTCCCAATACGTAGGTGAGGGTGGCGATGAACATACACGAAATCATGTAGGGCCGCATCAGTCGCTTGAAGCTTACGCCGGACGAGAACATGGCGATAATCTCCGAGTTCTCAGCCAACTTCGAGGTGAAGAAAATGACGGCGATGAAGACGAACAGCGGACTGAAGAGGTTAGAGTAATAGGGTATGAAGTTGAGGTAATAGTCGAAGATGATGGCACTCACGGGAACGTTTCGGCTCATGAACTTGTCCAGGTTCTCGTTGATGTCGAACACTACGGCGATGGATATGATCAGAGCGATTGCAAAGAAGTATGTACCTAGAAACTTGGCGATGATGTATCGGTCGAGTCGGGTAACGAGTTTCCCACTGAGTTTTTCTGTCAACTTATTCCACTTCATCTTTTTTGTCAGATTAGAGTCGTGCGGTGACGTCAGCCAGCATACGCGGTTTCCACGTGCTGAAGTCGCCCGCGATAATATGTTTGCGTGCCTCGCCCACGAGCCACAGGTAGAATGCCAGGTTGTGGACCGAGGCTATCTGCATGGCCAGCAGTTCCTGTGCGTGGAACAGGTGGCGCAGGTAGGCCTTCGAGTATAGGGTGTCGACGTACGAGGCACCATCTTCCTCGATGGGTGAGAAGTCGTTCTCCCACTTCTTGTTGCGCATGTTGATGATGCCTCGTTTGGTGAAGAGCATGCCGTTGCGTCCGTTGCGGGTAGGCATCACGCAGTCGAACATGTCCACGCCGCGCTCGATGCCATCGAGCAGGTTGGCAGGTGTGCCTACGCCCATCAGGTAGCGGGGTTTGTCCTTCGGCAGGATGTCGTTCACCAGCTCTATCATCTCGTACATCTTCTCCACCGGTTCGCCCACAGCCAGTCCGCCGATGGCGTTGCCGTCGCACTCCTTCGATGCCACGTACTCGGCCGACTGTTTGCGCAGGTCGGGATATACGCAGCCCTGCACGATGGGGAAGAGCGACTGGTAGTAACCATACTTCGGCTCCGTCTCGCGGTAGCGCTTCACACAGCGGTCGAGCCAGCGGTGAGTCAGTCCGAGCGAGCGTTTGGCATAGTCGTAGTCCGCTGTTCCGGGGCAGCACTCGTCGAAAGCCATCATGATGTCGGCTCCGATGGTGCGCTCTATGTCCACCACCTTTTCGGGGGTGAAGAAGTGTTTCGAGCCGTCGATGTGGGAGCGGAACTCGGCTCCTTCTTCCTTCAGCTTGCGGATGCCGGACAGCGAGAAGACCTGGAATCCACCGCTGTCGGTCAGCATCGGGCGGTCGAAGCCGTTAAACTTATGCAGTCCGCCTGCCTTCTCCAGTATCTCTAGCCCGGGGCGCAGATAGAGGTGGTAGGTGTTGCCCAGGATAATCTGGGCCTTGATGTCGTCTTTCAGTTCCCACAGCTGCACGCCTTTCACAGAGCCCACCGTGCCTACGGGCATGAAGATAGGGGTCTCTATCTGTCCGTGGTCCGTGGTGATGAGTCCGGCTCGGGCGTCGCTCTTCGAATCGGTGTATTGCAGTTCAAATGTCATAATCCAGCGTTTACGTCTATAGCATCGGCTACCTTTTCGTCCATCAGGGCCAAGTCGAAGACTTCTTTCACGTCGTTCACGTAGTGGAAGGCGAGACCCTTCAAGTATATCTCCGGAATTTCCTCGATGTTCTTCTGGTTCTCCGTGCTCATGATGATGTCCTTTATGCCGGCGCGTTTGGCTGCGAGAATCTTCTCCTTTATGCCGCCCACGGGCAGCACTTTGCCGCGTAGTGTGATCTCGCCTGTCATTGCCAGGTTGGGTTTCACCTTGCGTTGGGTGAGCGCCGAAGCCAGCGAAGTGGCCATGGTGATGCCTGCCGACGGTCCGTCCTTGGGGATGGCGCCTTCGGGCACGTGGATGTGTATGTTCCAGTTGTCGAACACCTCGGGCTTCAGCTCGAGCATCGAGGCGTGTGCCTTGATGTATTCCAGCGCCAGCATAGCCGACTCCTTCATCACGTCGCCCAGGTTGCCGGTCAGCGTCAGTTTGCTGCCCTTGCCCTTGCTCAGGCTTGTCTCTACAAACAGTATCTCGCCCCCGACGGCAGTCCATGCCAAGCCTGTCACCACGCCGGCATATTCGTTGCCCTGGTATTTGTCGCGTGTGTATTCCGGCATGCCCAACAGCTCCTTCAGGTCGGCGGGCTTCACCTCTTTCGTCACAGGGTAATACATGTGCTCGGCGTAGAAGCGGGCTATCTTGCGGTATACCTTCTCAATCTTCTTTTCCAGTTGACGCACGCCCGACTCGCGGGTGTACGACTCCACGATCATCTCCAGCGCGGGTCTCGAGATCTTTATTTTCGCCTTGTCGAGTCCCATCTCCTTTGCCACCTTCGGCACGAGGTGTTTGTAGGCTATCTCCACCTTTTCCTCGGTGATGTATCCGCTCACCTCTATCAGCTCCATGCGGTCGAGCAAGGGGCTGGGGATGGTGTTCAGGTCGTTTGCTGTGGCGATGAACATCACCCTCGAGAGGTCATAGTCGAGGTCAATATAGTTGTCGTGGAACGCATTGTTCTGTTCGGGGTCGAGCACCTCCAGCAGTGCCGAAGAAGGGTCGCCGTTCACGGTGTTCTGCGTCACCTTGTCAATCTCGTCGAGGATGAACACGGGATTTGATGAGTTCGCTTTCATCAGACCTTTGAGGATGCGTCCAGGCATGGCGCCGATGTAGGTACGGCGGTGTCCTCTGATCTCCGCCTCGTCGTGGAGTCCGCCTAGCGAGATGCGGACGTATTTTCGCTTCAGCGCTGTGGCGATGGACTTTCCGAGCGAGGTCTTGCCCACACCCGGAGGGCCGTAGAGGCAGAGGATGGGCGCTTTCTGGTCGCCTCTCAGCTTCAGCACGGCCAGATGTTCCAGGATGCGTTCCTTCACTTTTTCCAATCCGTAGTGGTCCTTGTTGAGTACCTTCTCAGCATTGTCTATCTTCAGATTGTCAACGGTGTATTCGCCCCATGGCAGGTTGAGCAATGCGTTCAGGTAGTTGAGCTGCACGTTGTATTCCGGAGTCTGCGGGTTCATGCGTTCAAGGCGGTCCACCTCCTTAATGAATATGGCGCGCACCTCGTCGTTCCATTTCTTCTTGCCGCCCTCGTCAATCAGCTCGTCGATATCCTGCTCCGCAGGAGTGCCGCCCAGTTCGTCCTGTATATTTTTGATTTGTTGCTGCAGGAAGTATTCCCTCTGTTGCTGGTTGATGTCCTCGCGTGTACGTCGGATGATGTTCTCTTTCAGCTGTTCCAACTGGAGGAGTTTGCGCAACAAGCTTGTCAGGTAGTATGCCCTATCTTTTAATGAAGGCATATTCAGCAGCGACTCTCTTTCATCGTTGGAGAAGGGGAAATTGGAGCAGATGAAGTTGACGAGGAACACGCGGTTGGTGATGTTCTTCACGGCAAACGATGTGTCCACCGACGGGTTTCCTGTCTGTAAGATCTTCGTGGCCAAATTCCGGCAAGTGTCTGTCAGTATATCGAACTCTTTGTCATCCTTCTCCGGCAATTGCTCGGACAGGACGACGATTTCGCCTGACATATACTTCTTGTCTGTATCCAACAAATTAATCAGTCTGAATCTTCGTATTCCCTGGATTATGGCTGTAGTCGTATGGTCGGGCATCTCGAAGACTCGCATCACTTTGGCTACTACGCCTACCGGAATGAGGTCTTCCTTGAGGGGATGCTCCACCTTGGGATTGTACTGACTCATAGCACCAATGAGTTGGTCATGCTTCAGCGCGTCGTTGAGGAGTTCTAGTGAGGAGTCGCGTCCGACGTTTACCGGCATCATTACGCCGGGGAACAACACCATATTGCGCAACGGGAGGATAGGCAAGTGGTTGTCTACTTCCTGATCAAACAGACTTTCGGCGTTTCCTTCGTAGTCGGCAATGACCGAGAAAGTGTTGC
Organism: Bacteroidaceae bacterium; assembly: GCA_963643925.1. Lineage (GTDB taxonomy): Bacteria > Bacteroidota > Bacteroidia > Bacteroidales > Bacteroidaceae > Phocaeicola_A. The sequence goes on along the minus strand of CAVINS010000029.1, from coordinate 21,549 downwards.
CGTTATCGTCAAGAAGTTCTTCCTGTACGTTGAATCTATTTTTTTTCATCCTTTATTAGTTTGTTTTTATGCGCCTCTTCCTTTAAGGGCACAAAGCGGTCGCAAAGATACTGCTTTCATGACAAACGCCGAAATTTATGTTCCTAAATATAAAAGTTATCGCCGAAATATTTCGTAAATCTTCGTATCCCATTTCGGGTAGGCGGTGTTGCCAGACAATAATTTCGGCCGGGATTGACGCATTGAGCCCGATTTGCACTATCTTCGCAGCGGAAATAAAGCGGAACGTATGTCGAACAGTTACTTTCAATTCAAGCGGTTCACGGTGCATCAGGAACGTTGCGCCATGAAGGTGGGCACAGACGGCACCCTGGTGGGTGCGTGGGGCAGTGTGGAGCATGCCCGACGTATACTGGACATTGGCACGGGCACGGGACTCATCGCCTTGATGGCCGCCCAACGCAACCCGGACGCCACAGTGGTGGGTGTGGAGATTGATGCCGAGGCCGCAGCCCAGGCGCAGGAGAATGTGCGGCTGAGTCCGTGGAGCGAGCGTATAGAGATTGTGCACACTGACGTGAAGGACTACGTGCCGGCCGAAGGCTTCGACGCCATTCTCTCCAATCCGCCATACTTCGTGAATGCGCTGAAGTGCCCAGACGCAATCCGCAGCACCGCCCGCCATACCGACGGTCTCCAGTTTGGCGATCTGATGCACCATGTCGCTCGGTTGCTCAATGCCGACGGCGTGTTCTCCGTCATCATCCCTTCGGCTGCCGTGCAGGACATCATCGGGTTCGGCATCGACAACCGGCTGTTCCCTGTCCGCAAGACGTGGGTGCAGACCACTCCCAAGGCGCAACCCAAGCGTTGCATGCTGGCGTTTCGCTTCTCTCCGGCGGAGATTGTGCATGAGGATACCTTGGTCATCCAGCTCGCTCCCCTTCAGTACAGCGAGGAGTATCGGCGGCTGACGGGAGAGTTTTACTTGAAGTAAGATTTCAGGGCGGGACTTATGCCTTATATATATGTATGTTCCGATTGAAATCTGAAATTGCAGTCTATCGTTTGGTGAGTTTGCGCAGCAATCCGCGGTTCAGCTCGAACAGCTGCTTGTTGAGCGACTTTATGTCTCCCTCCAGCTTGTTCATCTCGTTGAAGTAATCGGCGAAGATTTGTATGAGCGACATCGGCTGTTGCTCGTGCTGTGCTTGGTTGATGACCATGTTGATGCCTTTCGGCACAATCTCCACATCTATGTCCTGTCCTGTCATCATCGGGTCACCGTCGTAGTGGACCACACCCTCCGAGGTGCGGTGGATGTGCACGCTCTTGCACTGGAACGTCTTGATGCGGCTGTTCTGGTCTATCGTCTTGTTGAACAGCTGGTAGGCGAGGCTGGGGATGTCCAGCACGGTGAACGGCTCCAACACGGTGATGTCCATCAGTCCGTCCTCGAGTGAGGCCTTGGGGGCGATGTATGCATTGTTGCCATATTGCGAGGCATTGGCGCAGGCTATCAGGAAGGCTTTGTACTTCACCGTTCCGTCGCCTGTCTCTATCTCGTAAGTCTCCGGCTTATACTTCAAGCTCTCGTGCAGCGTGTTCTCGAGGTAGGCCAGCAGTCCGCGCTTCTTCGACGAGGCGAACTTCAGACTCACGAAGGCGTCGAATCCCGCACCGCAGGTGCAGAAGAAGGGTGTGTTGTTGATCTTCCCGAAGTCCACCGTTGCTATCACCCCCTCGTTGATGACGTCGATGGCACCTTTAACGTCCATCGGTATCTGAAGGTGTCGTGCCAGTCCGTTGCCCGAGCCGCAGGGAATGATGCCCAGGGCCGTGTCTGTGTGTATCAGTGATTTGCCGACTTCGTTGATGGTGCCGTCGCCGCCTATGGCGACTACCATGTCCGCCTTGTCTTTCACTGCTTTGGCGGCGAGCTCCACGGCATGGCCGGCATATTGGGTATTTTTCACCTCATAATCGTACTTCGACTTGTCGATGTACTGGTCGATGCATTGCAGAACCTGTTTCTTGCTCTGTGTGCCCGAGATGGGGTTTGCTATAAATACAACCTTTTTCTTGTCCATAAAGCTATTGTCGTCTGCCAATTTTGGAGTTGCAAAGTTAAAACAATTCTTTCGGATTGAAGGTCTTCGTAGCATTGATTTTCGTCAGAATAGTTTTTTATTTAAAAATAATGTATGCTGTTTCTATAATTTATTATCTTTGCACCCTGTTTCGATGTGTATTCCCCGCTGGGGAGTGTACGCTGAAGTGAACAAATAATATGATAATCAAATAGCAATTAACAAGATAAGCGTTTGGCTTAGATAAAAAAGATATGGGATTATTACAAGAAAAGTTTAAGGAATACAGAGTACCGCAGTACTACATGGAAAAGGGTGTATACCCCTATTTCCGCGAGATAGACAGCGCTCAGGACACCGAAGTGCTGATGGACGGTAAGAAAGTATTGATGTTCGGATCTAATTCCTATATGGGACTTACTTACGACAAGCGAATCATCGACGCTGCCATCAAGGCGACGTTGAAGTATGGTACGGGCTGCGCAGGCTCTCGTCTGCTCAACGGAACGTTGGACATCCATCTGCAGCTGGAGCGTGAGCTCGCTGAGTTCGTAGGCAAGGACGAGGCTCTTGTATTCCCCACCGGATTTACGGTGAACGAGGGCGTCATCGCCTGCCTCACAGGCCGCAAGGACTACATAATCTGCGATGACCGCGACCATGCCTCCATTGTGGACGGCCGCCGTCTGTCGTTCTCCACACAACTGAAGTACAAACACAACGACATGGACGATCTGGAGAAGCAGCTCAAGAACTGTGACCCCAACGCTATCAAGCTGATTGTTGTGGATGGCGTCTTCTCCATGGAGGGTGATTTGGCCAAGTTGCCCGACATCGTTCGTCTGAAGGAAAAATACAACGCCAGCATCATGGTCGACGAAGCTCATGGCTTGGGCGTATTCGGCAAGCAGGGACGCGGCGTATGCGACCACTTCGGCTTGGCTGACAAGGTGGACATCATCATGGGAACCTTCTCCAAGAGCTTCGCTTCCATCGGCGGTTTCGTCGCATCGGACCACGACACCATCAACTGGCTCCGTCACAACGCCCGCTCCTACATATTCCAGGCCAGTAACACGCCGGCAGCTACGGCAGCCGCTATCGAGGCGCTTCACATCATCAAGAGCGAACCCGAGCGTCAGGCTCACCTATGGGAGATTACGAACTACGCGTTGAAAGAGTTCCGCAACCGCGGCTTCGAGATTGGCGATACTGAGAGTCCTATCATACCTCTTTATATACGTGACACGGACAAGACCTTCGAGGTGACCCGCGCCGCCTTCGACGAGGGAGTTTTCATCAACCCCGTTGTGCCGCCCGCATGTGCTCCTCAAGACACGCTGGTGCGCTTCGCCCTCATGGCGACACACTCCAAGGAGCAAGTAGACCTCGCCATCGACCGGCTTACCAAGTGCTTCAAGGAGCTCGGCATCATCAAGTGACAATCTTTTTAGTCAAGAAATAACAGGAGAGGGGACAGGCTTCGGCTTTGTCCCCTCTTTGCGTATGTTCTTCGTTCTTCTGTCTGCAACTCATCCTCCGTCTCTACTTCCACCTTTCGGCACATAAATCGCCACATGCAGCAAAATAATTAAATAAAATTTGGAGGCATTAATATATTGTTGTAGTTTTGGCTCCGAAATAAAGAAAAGAGATAATAAGCCTTAAGAAGAAACGGTTGTCGGAAGCAGTCATCTGTAAGAGAATGGAGCTGATGAACGAAGAAGGCAAGTTGCTCACGAAGAACCATTTTTTTGATAGGCCAACCCTTTAACGAATTAATATGTTGGAGAGGGATGGAGTAATATCCGTCCTGAACCCATAGATTTACTAACCTTAAGTTTTATAACATGAAAAGACAAACGAATCGGTACGCCTATCCAAGGGGTACTAATCGAATGAAGTTCCTGGCTTGGGGACTTTCGGTTGCGATGATTTTGCTGGCGGCTCCTGTGAAGGGCGAGGCTTTGCTGTCAAACGGTAGCAGAGACTTGGGCTTGCAGAAGTCCATGCAAAACGGTCAGTTAACAGGTGTTGTTCTGGACGAGAACGGAGAACCCATGATTGGTGTTTCCGTGTTGGTGAAAGGCTCCACAACAGGCACCGTCACCGACATGAACGGACGCTTCACACTGAATGCTCCCGCGGGATCGACGCTGGTAATTTCCTACATCGGATACCAAACTCAAGAAAAGAAAGTCGGTAACCAAAAATCACTCTCCATCTCCCTGAAACCCGATAACCAGTTGCTCGACGAAGTGGTGGTCGTTGGTTACGGTACTGTGAAGAAACGCGACTTGACCGGATCTGTAGCCTCCGTCAAGAGTGACGACATCCTCCGTATGCCTACCTCCAACGTGATAGAGGCCATCCAGGGACAGGTTGCCGGATTGGACATTACGCGAACAAGCGGTGAAGTCGGTTCGGGCGTGACGATGACGTTGCGCGGTAACCGCTCCATCAATGGTGACAACACCCCGCTCTTTATCATCGACGGTATGGAAGGTTCGTACGACGAACTCAACCCCAACGATATCGCTTCCATCGAGGTGTTGAAGGATGCATCTTCCACCGCTGTCTATGGTGCTGCCGGTGCCAACGGTGTAATCATCATCACCACGAAAAGCCCGAAGAAAGACAAGTTCTCCATCGACCTCGACGCTTACTACGGCTGGAACGTGATTTCGGAATTCCCGAAACTGACCACTGGACAATCCTACATTGACTTCCGTCGGGAGGCTATGCGCGCAGCAGGCTTGTGGAACAGTTCGGCTGACGACGCCAATCTCTTCCCCGAGGACCTTCGCGGCTACGTCGAAAACAACCAGTGGGTAGACTGGTTCGACCTGGGAACACAGACGGGAACCACCACCAGCTACAACCTTTCCACCTCTTACTCCAACGACCGCATGACGTCCTACTTCTCTTTGGGATATTACGACATCGAGGGTCTGCTGAAGGGCGATGAGCTGGAGCGTTATTCGGCTCGTGCGAAGTACGACTTCAAGGCCAACGAAATCTTGAAGTACGGACTGAACCTCTATGCACAGTACTCCAAGAACGACAAGCGTTCCAGCCGCTACTGGAACCGCATCCTCTGTACTGCTCCATTGGGTACTCCCTACGACGAAGAAGGCAACATCCTTATTGATCCGATAGGCAACAACACCATCAGCCCGCTGGCGGACAACGTGGCTGGTGAATACTCCAACAACGTGAAGACGCTGAGCGTGTCTCCGCAAATCTACTTCGAACTGACTCCACTCAAAGGTCTGTCGTTCAAGAGTGTGTTGGGTGGTTACTTCCGCAACGTGAAACAGGGCATCTACGTAGGTCCCGATTCTTACGAAGGCCAGGAGTATGGTAATGTGTATGCACAGATACCGAATACCTTTACCTATAATTACAAGTGGCAAAACATTCTCACCTACGCTTTCGACATCAATGACGACCACAGCTTCACTGTCACAGGCGTTACGGAGTGGAGCAAAGACCGCAAGGAGTCGGTGACTGCCGTAGCCAACGGATTCGACACCAATTCTTACCAGTACAACAACCTGGGCGCCGCAACAGGCACACCTACCGTTTCATCCAACTACGTGGCAAGCCAGAAGATGTCTTACGTAGCCCGCTTGAACTATAGCTACAAAGGAAAATACCTGGTAACCTTGAGCAGTCGCTGGGACGGTTCGTCCATGTTGGCTGACGGTAACAAGTGGGATGTGTTTCCCGCAGGAGCTGTCGCATGGCGTATCAGCGACGAGGCCTTCATGAAGGACATCGAGCAGATTTCCAACTTGAAGCTGCGTGTCAGCTATGGTGTCACGGGAAATGCCGGTGCCTCTGAGTATGCTACTTTGGACTACAGCCGCACGGGCATCTTCGGATTCCAGGACGTGCCTGTAAACTACAGCGGTTACAGCTCGAACGTTGCCAACAAAGACCTCGGTTGGGAGAAGTCCTACATGACCGACTTGGGTATCGACTTGGGTCTCTTCAAAGACCGCATCAACCTGACTTTGGATTGGTACCGCACCGACACCAAGGACATCCTTTACGAAAAGAGCTTGCCTTACGCAGCCGGCGGATTCGGAGGCAGTGCCTTCAAGATTTGGTCCAATGTGGGCGAGACACGCAACACCGGTTTGGAATTGAGCATCACAAGCCACAACTTCACCGGCCCTAAATTCACATGGGACACCACACTCTCATTTGCCACCAACAAAGAGGAAGTGCTGAAGACCACCAGCGAAGGCCCATTGCAGTTTGGCGACTATTACCTGATTAAAGGTGAGCCTATCAAGACTTACTACGGTTACAAGTACGACGGCATTTGGGGAACAGAGGAGGCCGAAGAGGCTGCAAAATATGGCCGTACACCCGGACAGATCCGTGTAGCTGAGAACGGCGAGGCCGACTACAAACTGAATGCCAACGACTATTACATCCTGGGTAATGCCACGCCAAAATGGTCGGGCAGCTTGTCCAACTCGTTTACATACAAGAACTTCGATCTGAACGTGCTGTTGATTGCCCGTTGGGACTGGACCATTCCTTATGGACTTACCGGATGGTATCGTCAGGATGGTATCAACCCTGTGCCATTGGTATGCGACTACTGGACACCCGAGAACCAAAGCGCTCGCTATCCGCGTCCGAACGTCAACAATTCCAAAGACTCTTATCTTGACACCGCCAACTACTTCGATGGTTCTTACATCAAGGTGAAGACCGTCTCTCTTGGATACACCGTCCCGACGAAGTGGCTCAAGAAGGTGAACATCGAGCGCGCCCGCATCTACTTCACGGCAAGCAACCCGTTCATCTGGACCAAGAGCAAGTATCTGAAGGACTACGATCCTGAGAAGGGTGGCGACGACGACGATGCTCCGTTGTCAAAACAATACGTGTTAGGTGTAAATATCTCATTCTAAAAACGGAAATCGATGAAACGCAATAAATCTTTAATATACTTGGCAGCAGCCGCCATGATGTTCGGCGGATGCAGCTTGGAGGAAGAAAACAAATCGGGAGTTTCCACTGCCGAGGAGTGGACCACCGTAGCAGGATTTGAAAAGAAGATCAACGACTGCTACTTCGACATGATCCGCGTCATTTACGGACAGGCGGAAGATACTTACGTGATGGTGACGGAAGCCGGAACTGACCTTTGGCAAGACCCGCGCAGAGACAACGGCTCGGGATGGGGACAGATTATCACTTACAGTGGTATGGGAGCCTCTACGGGCATGTTCAACGAGGGCTATGCGGGATTCTACGGCACACTGAGTGCCTGCAACGCTGCCATCTACTACGCCGACAAGGTGGAGGGCCTGGCCGAGAGCGACAAGGAGAAACTCGTGGCCGAGGCACGCTTCATCCGCGCCCATGCCCTGTTCAACATCGTTGAGCAGTGGGGCGGCAAGTACCTGCCTCTGGAGCCTAACAGCTCTACCATCACATCGCTGCCTACCAGCTCCATCAATGACTTCTACAAAGTCATCATCGAGGACTTGGAGTATGCGAAGACCTACCTGCCCGTTGCACAAGAGCCCCGTGGCCGTGTGACGCGTGCAGCAGCTTACCACCTTTATGCAAAAGCTTGCCTCACCTATGCCACCTACACCGACGGACTGTGTGGCGCCGAGGCCCTGAGCGATGCCGACAGCAAGGCCTACTTGCAGAAAGCCAAAGAGGCTGCCGACTATCTGATTTCCAATGCCGGCTCATTAGGTGTGAAACTCTATGAAAACATTGAGGACGTCTTCGCCGAGGAGAACAACAAGACCAACGAAGAGGCCCTGTTCGTAGTTTGCCACTCCACCGTGCAGGCTTACAATCCGCGTGGTAACTACTACAACCGCGTGTGGAAACAGTTCGGAGCATACAACAAGAGCAACTTGGGTATCTACTCCGACGGCCTCACCACCAGTGTGGCTACCGAAGTCAACGGTTACGCCGTGCCCAAGCTGCCGAGCTGTAACTGCTACCTGTGCCCCAGCAAATACTTCCTCGACCTCTTCAAGGCGAAGGACGGACGTTACAAGGCATTCTTCAAGGATACCTACTTCTGCAACGTAGCCAACAACTCTGCCAAGAACGGTTACACATGGACTTCCTCCGACGCTACCCGCTATGGCGTGTCGGATGTCCGTGTAGGCAACTCCGCTTACGATGTGACCCTCGGCGATACCATCATCTACCTGACAAAAGAACCGTTCACCACGGCTGAGAAGGAAGCCAAGAAGTACGCTGTCTATAACATCGACGACAACTACACGAACCCTGCAGAGCCGGGCCGTTTCTTCCCGAGCCTGATCAAGGCACAGTGCATATCGTTGGTTCCCGACCGAGTAACCAATCCGGGCAAGCCTTACACAGCTGCCGACTGTATCATCTACCGCTTGGGCGAGACTTACCTGCTCTCTGCTGAAATTGCTTGGAGACTGGGAGACAACGCCACAGCCGCTTCGCGCATCAACACGATACGCAACCGTGCCTGCATCGGTCACGACCACAGTATGGACATCGCTGCCAACGACGTGAACGCCGAGTTCCTGTTGGATGAGTATGCTCTCGAGTTGGGTGGCGAGTGGAACCGCTGGACCACACTGAAACGTTTCCGTGCCTTGGGCGAGCGCATCCAGAAGTGCAATCCGCAGATAACCTCATTCAATAAGGACGTACACTACTTGCGCCCTGTTCCCAATGCCGAGATTCTGTTGATTGATAATTCCGATGAGTATCAGAATCCGGGTTATTAATCCGATAGCGCATTCATATATAGGAGAGGGGACAGGCTTCGGCTTTGTCCCCTCTTTGCGTATGTTCTTCGTTCTTGCATCCGTTTGTTTCCCCGTTCTTCCGCCTCTTCGCTCCTTCCCGTCAGTCTTCCGTTTGTCGTCATACGTTTGTTCGCTGTACGTCTTTGATTTCCTACAGTGGCTGAATTCCATAGAATATCTTGTCGGAAAGCGGAAAAAGTCCCGAAAAGTTTTGTGCGTATCGGAAGTTTCATTACTTTTGCACCGTGAACGAGGGGTATTAGCTCATCTGGCTAGAGCGCGACACTGGCAGTGTCGAGGTGAGCGGTTCGAGTCCGCTATGCTCCACCACCCAATACTGAGAAGAGTTGCTTATCAAGAGCAGCTCTTTTTTTGTCGTGTATGCTCGGCCCTGGGTACGGCTAGTAGTGGAACACGGGGTGCTTACGTAAATAACTACTTTTTGTTGTGTATGCTCGGCAAGCGCCCAGATCTAGCGGGCGACTAAACGGATATGTTTCCTTCTTGGAAGGGAATAAATGGTGAATTGTTTCCTTCTGAAAAGGGAAAATATCTTCCTAACTAGGAAAAATGTTGGCTCTAGTCAGCGCGTGGAAATGTACGGACGAGCGAAGATTTTCGGAAGATTTATTTTTGGCTGTTTCCATTGAACCCTGGAACAAGGCCCTGAGAGGTGGAGCAGAGGCCCATTGACGCTGATGGGAAACGCGATGCTTCGCGTGGGCAGATACAATCGATTGTCCGGGCCAAAACAATCGATTGTCTGAGCCAAAACAATCGATTGTCCGAGACCATGCGAACATAGGCTCCCGCGGGAGCTTGGGATGACGTGTGACTCGCCTACCGTTTACACCCGCGAGGCGATGTGGCGGCGATACATGTCGAGGTTGGTTTCGTTGAGTATCTGGTGGATGTGGCCCAAACGCTCGTCCTGGGTGGTGAAGTTGTCTGTGGTGTTATCCTCCCTCATCTGGAAGGAGCCTTTGCCGGTGACGGGCAGATACTCGTCCCAGTAGACGGGCACGTCGTGGAAACGTCCGTCACCGCCTAACGTCGGCACGTAGGTGACACGCTCTTCGCTGCGGTATCCATAGGCGCGTACGTTGATGGTGACATTGTCGTCCGGGGTGCGTTGTTCCTCGGTCTTCAGTACACAGTCCGTCACGCAGTCGGGGTGCTTGAAGTGATCGCTGCCCCAGAAGTTCGCCAGTGCCTCGTGTTCCCAGAAGGCACTCCGCTGCTGCATGTCGCGCCCGTAGATGTCGCTCATCGGACGTATCTGTTGGTACATGGGCACACAGAGCAGTGGCGCCATGCTGAAGTAGATGGCTCGGAAGTAGTGGACGTTGGTGTTGTAGAAGTCCCGCTTCGCCTTGTCGAAGTCGAAGCCGCGGTACTGTGCGGGGTTGAGGTCGAGGTTGAGCGACTGCAGGTGGTCGGGCGTGATGGTGTTGATCATACGCACTTTGTCGAAATCGAAGTCGTCGCCATAGCCATACTTGGCGTCCTGTAGCAGCTTCATCATGCTCTCCTGGGCCAAGGGGGTGAAGAGCAGGGCGAACTGCTGGTTGTTGTTGCGGTCGCTCGTGTCGAACGCCACCTCGAAATCCTCGTTGGTCATCATGGCGAAATCGTCGCCCTCCAGATCGCGTGCCTTCCGTCGCAGCTCGTTGCGCTTCATCTTGAACTTCAGCGACCCTACCTTCTTTGCCAATCCGCTCTGTTGGCGGTGGAAGATGAGGTCGGGTGCCGCCGTGTTGCCGTAGATGACATAGGTCTCCTCGGGATATTCGGGGTAGGGCTCGTCGACCGAGGCATGAAGTGTCTCGGAGTGTTGGCGTGTGTAGGTCTTTCCGTTGGCGTCCCGCTCGATGGTGGTCCAGTAGATGGTCTTGGTGCCGTGGTATGTTTTCAGCCCCATCTCCATCCGCTTGGTGCGGCAGATGACGAAGGGGTTTCCGTTGATGAGCCCGGAGTGGGAGTAGACGATGGAGCGGTCGGCGTTGAAAGAACCGTCCCAGCCGTAGGTCTGCTGCAGGTCTGCCAGGCGTTGGGTGGTGAAGTAGGGGTCGAACTCCAGCCGTGGCACGGTGGCTGTCATCATGCGGGTGAGCACGTCCCAGTCATAGAGCCGGTTGAGCGGCTCCATCTGTTTCCACGCCTGTTTCTCCAGCTCCTCCTTTTGCCCGGTGAGGGTGTCGCGCTGGGTCTTCTTGGTCTTCAGCGTAGGGTGCACTTTCGTGAAGAGGAACAGCAGAATCATGGCCGCTCCGCCGACGATGAGGATTGTCACGCCGGACGAGAGCTGACTTGCGTTGAAAATCAGCACGGCGACGCCTGCACCCACCACTATCCATAGGAAGGAGCATATCCATGTCCAGTTGGTGATGGCGTCCTTCAGCGACTCGATGGTTGCGACCAGGTCGTACACCTGCTTGCAAGTCTTGCGGTTCGCCTCCTGGTCCACATTCGCCTCCGCGGCCAGCTGGTCGAAGGTCTTCCCTGCCACTTCCTTGAAGCGATCGTTGAACACCTCGGCATACTCCGTGAGGGGGTCATAGACATCCTTCAGCATACACTCTCGTCCCTTTTCTGTGCGTTGTGCGGATTAGAAGAACTTGGCACGGGCTGCCTCGCGTGTCTCGGCCGAGGCCGTGAACGGGATGCGGGTGGTGTAGCCTTGGCGTGCTGCCACAATCATCTTGGTAGGCCACGAGAAGATGTCGGTGTTCCACTGCGTCACGCGGCTGTTGTAGACGGTGCGTGCGGCCGTAATCTCACGCTGCAGGTAGCTGTTCTGCTGCATGGCGTCGGCTATGGCGTTGTGTGCTTTCAGCTCGGGGTAAGCCTCCACCTGCGGGAAGAGCCGTCCGAAGGCATTGTTCACCTGCTGGTTCACCTCGCTGCGGTTCTCGGCGTTGATGGTGCCGCTGCGCAAGGCTGCCACGGACTTCATCACGTCCTTGTCCAGCTCCACGGCACGGTCCACGATGCCCACCACGTTCTGCAGAATCTGCACCCGCTGCTCCAGGTAGTTGTCGATGTTCGAAGCCTCTGCCTGGATGCGCTGCTCCAGCTGCTGGAAATAGTTGCGTGCCGAAATCTTCATGAACATGAAGATGACGCCCGGCAGTATGCCGACGAGGCAACCCACGACGGCCACCGGCACGGCATTCTCCAACTGAGAGCCCATGATGGCCACAAACAGCAGCACCAGGATGGGGATTAGCACCCACAAGGCTATCTCAAAGAGGGTGGAACCAAAGCCGACCTGCACCGGCAGCTGTCGGTCTATCACATGAATGTCGCGTCCTTCGTTGTTGACAGGACCTGTCACTTCATCCAGTAAATTTGCCATAATCGTAAATACATTAAATGGGTTAATACTAACATTTATGCAAATGTACGGATAAGGATTGGAAAAGAAGAAGGAATGGACGAAAATATCTTTGCCAAGATGAAACGGGCCGACAATCGTTGCCCGCAGGAGCGAAAGATGTCGGTCCGCTTGATTGCAACCGACAAAAACGTTACTTTTGCAGACGATTAACGAAGAAACTGATACAATGCAGAAGACTATAGAGATTGTGGACGGCGTGACAAGGCATCCGCTCTACAGAATGAAGGAGCCGGTGAACTTCACGCTCGAGCGAGGTGAGCACCTGGCCATCGTGGGCCCCAACGGGGCAGGGAAGAGCATCCTGGTGGACACCATCACGGGGAAATATCCGTTGCTGATGAACGAGGTGAGGTACGACTTCTCGCCCTCGGCGTCGAAGATGGCTTTCGAGAACATCAAGTACATCGCCTTCCGCGACTCGTATGGCGACACGGACGGCAACTACTACTACCAGCAGCGGTGGAACTCGCAGGACACGGAGGACACGCCGCTGGTGCGCGATCTGTTGCCCGAAGCCAAGGACCCTGCCTTGCGCGACCGCCTCTACGGACTGTTCGGCATCGGGGAGATGCTCGACAAGCACATCATCCTGCTCTCCAGCGGCGAGCTGCGCAAGTTCCAACTGACCAAGACGCTGCTGACAAATCCGAGGGTGCTCATCATGGACAATCCCTTCATCGGACTGGATGCGCCCACACGCGACTTGCTTCACAACCTGCTCCGCTCGCTGACTACGATGTCGGACCTGCAGGTCATACTCATACTCTCCAAGACGGACGACATCCCGCAGTTCATCACTCACGTGGTGCCTGTGCGCGACATGGTGTGCGGCGCAAAGATGACGAAGGCCGAATATCTGAGCCTGCAGGAGGAGGTGCCTGCCCACGTGCTGAGCGATGAGAAACGGCAGCGCATACTGGACCTGCCTTACCGTGCGGACCTGTTGCACGCCGACCACATAGTGGACCTCAACCAGGTGTCCATCCGCTACGGCGAGCGCACCATTCTGAAGGCACTGGACTGGAGTGTGATGTGTGGCGAGAAGTGGGCTCTCTCGGGCGACAACGGCTCGGGCAAGTCCACTCTGCTGAGCCTGGTGTGTGCCGACAATCCGCAGTCCTACGCTTGCGACATCTCGCTGTTCGGACGCAAACGCGGCTCGGGCGAGAGCATTTGGGAGATAAAGAAACACATCGGTTACGTGTCGCCCGAGATGCACCGGGCCTATCTGAAGAACCTGCCCACGATAGACATCGTGGCATCGGGCCTGCACGACTCCATCGGACTCTACCGTCGCTCCACGGAAGAGGAGTTGGCGAAGTGCGCCTGGTGGATGGACATCTTCGGCATTGGCGATCTTCGCGACCGCAATTTCCTGCAGATCTCCAGCGGTGAGCAACGCCTGGCGTTGTTGGCCCGCGCCTTCGTGAAGGACCCGGAGCTGTTGGTGCTCGACGAGCCACTCCACGGCCTGGATATGCGCAACCGCCGCTTGGCAAAGGATGTGATAGAGACCTTCTGTCAGCGCCGCGAGAAGACCCTCATCATGGTAACCCACTACAAGAACGAGCTTCCATCGGTGATAGACCATAGCATCTATCTGCAGAAGAACCGGTAGACGCTTGCGGTATAGTAGGAGAAAAAGGATGGGGACAATCCTGCGCGAGGGTTTGTCCGACCGTATTGCAGTATTTCAATATTTCAGAAGAAACAACAAAGCCCTGCCGAATCAATCATCGACGGGGCTTTAGTGCTTCTTTATCGGAAACTCATCCGAGCCTTGCTGTTGTTCACTTATCGGAGCTCTTCTGATTCTTGTAACTGTACCTTTGGAGACTCCATTGGAGCCTTGCTGGAGCCTTTGGCTGTAGGCTTTACCGAGGCTTTATGGAAAAAGAGTGAACTGCACACTACTCGCTCTTCCCAATCATGGTGCCTTTCACGCGCAAGCGTACAATCTCATCGGGAGTGTTGGTGCGCAGAATAATCACCTTCTCGAACTTGCCCGGATGCTTGCCGGCGCCGTTGTAGGTCACCTTTATCTCACCCTCGTCTCCCGGCTTGATGGGTTCCTTGGGGTAGGTGGGGGTGGTGCATCCGCATGAGGCGATGGCCTGGTAGATGACCAACACACCCGAGCCGGTGTTCTTGAACTTGAAGACACAGGTGACAGGACCGTCGGCCTCGTTGATGGTCCCGAAGTCGTGATTCACATTCTCGAATGTTATCTCTGATTTGGAGGTCGTCTGCGCCCAAGTGAGTCCGGTGGCCATGACGGCCATCATCATAAGGAGGAAAATCTTTTTCATCATATTCCCACGTTTTTATCAGTTAAATCTGAGGGCAAAGTTATGAACTTTACGCCAATAATGTTTGAGGCAGACTATAAAAATATATAATTTAGCCGCCAATTGAAGTAACACCTATTAATGAAGAGATGAAAAACATTTTTATGAACATTGCCATTCTGTGCGGCATGATGTTGACAGGCAGTCAGTTGACAGCACAGAGCGTGACGAAATCGGGACTGCAACGCAAGAACTTCCAGACGGAGATAGACGGCAAATACACCGACCTGTTCGTGCTGAAGAACAAGAATGGTGTGGAGGCCTGTATCACCAACTACGGCGGCCGTGTGGTGTCGCTCATGGTGCCCGATCGCAAGGGCAAACTGGAGGACGTGGTGACGGGATTTCCCACCATACAGGAGTATACCTCCATCCGACAGAACTACGGAGCCGCCATTGGCCGTTACATCGGTCGCATCCAAGGCGCCAGCTTCACACTGGACGGTGTCACCTACCAGCTGGATGGCAAACCCCATTGCTCACATGGCGGTAAGCCAGGCTTCGCCAACCGGGTGTGGAACCCACGTCAAGAGGACGCCCAGACGCTGCACCTCTATTACACATCGCCCGACGGTGAGTGCGGATTCCCCGGCAACCTGTCCATACACCTCACCTATAAGCTGACGAACGACAATGCGCTGGATATCACCTACGAGGCCACCACGGACAAACCGACGGTGCTCAACCTCTCGCACCACTCGTTCTTCAACATCACTGGCAATCTGAACCGCTCCATAGAGACCACTTACATGCAGGTGGACGGCGACTACATCACCGAGTACGACGCCACAAAGTGTGTGACGGGCAACCTGTTGCCCGTGAAGGACACGCCCTTCGACTTCAAGGAGCAGAAGCTCATCGGCAAGGATATCGACGCTGACGATGCCCAGCTGAAGGTGACGAGAGGATATGACCACGCCTGGGTGCTCAACACAAACGGCAACGACAAAAAGGTGGCCATCCATCAGGTGGACTCGGTGAGCGGCCGCACACTGGACGTCTACACCACCGAGCCGGGCATACAGGTATACACTGGCAACGGACTCAACGGCAAGACCATCGGCAAGAAAGAGGTGGCTTATCCGTGCCGCGCCGCCGTTTGCTTCGAGGCAATGCACTTTGCCGACAGCCCCAACAAACCACAGTTCCCCAGCACCGTATTGCGTCCGGGACAGACATACTACACCCACACGGTCTACAAGTTCGGTCGGTTGAAGAAGTAAGAGGCTCGAATGGATATCAAGGAGGACTTCACGAGCATCGGCCGAGGACGTGAAAGGCTGTGATGGACATTAAAGCCGACGAATACATAGGTCGGCCGAAACGAGCGAGCTGTTCCCGATGAACGTTAAGACTGACTTCACGAGTGTCGACTGAAAAGGAAACTCCCGACAGTGATTAAGGTTGACGGATACAAACGTCGGCTGAAGCGAGAGCCCCTCCTGATTACGGGTTGAAGCGAATGAATACGAGCGCCTTTCCAATGAAGGACGCTCGTATTCCTATTTCTGTGGAAATGCGGCTTCCGCCGCATGCCTTCTTATTTCGGTGAGATGCCGAGTCGTTTCCGTGAGATGCCTTCTCAAATAATCCGGATGCCTTGCGGGAAAAAGAGGTTCCAATGTACAAAGCTACACCTATATATAATAGGTATAGGGAGCACGGTCAGTTTCGCATCACCTGCTTCACGCCTTTCACTCCACGAATCTTCTTGATGAGGGCTTCCAACTTCGAGGTGTCGTCCACCATCACGGTGAGCGAGCCGGAGAAGAGGCCGTCGTGCGAGTCGATGGAGATGGAGCGCAACAGGATGTTGCCATCCTTGGAGATGATGGATGTGATGTTGTTCACGATGCCGATGTCGTCGTTGCCGATGACGTTGAGCCGAATGGGATATTGTGTGCCCTTGCCTTTGCCGGCCCAGCGTGCCGGAACGATGCGGTATCCGAAGCGTGCCCTCAGCTGCGAAGCATTGGGACAGTCCATGCGGTGAATCTTGATGCCTCCGTTCACGGTGACGAAGCCGAACACCTCATCGCCATAGATGGGGTTGCAGCATTTTGCCAGCGTGAAGTCTATGCCCTTTAGGTTGCGGTCTATCACCAATACGTCGGAGCCGCTGTTGCTCTTCAGTGTCTCGTCCACGGAGGCCATGCTGAACCCATCGGCGCTGCGTGCCACCTCGGTCACCTCCGTCTCCCTCTTCTGCAGGGCGAGGTAGTCCTCAATGACGTCGTTCACGTCCAGGTTGCCATCGGCAATCTTCTGGTAGAAGTCCGATACCTCCTTGAATCCTTCCTTCTTGATGAGCCGCATCATCACGCCCTCGTCGTACTCTATCTTGCGGTTCTTGAATTTGCGGTCCAGCGTCTCGCGCACGAAGTTGGCCTGGCGTACGGTGATTTCCTTCAGCGCCTGGCGTATCTTGGTGCGTGCGCGCGAGGTGTGCACGATGTTGAGCCAGTCGCGCTTCGGGGTCTGTGTGTTAGAGGTCATGATCTCCACCTGGTCGCCGCTGCTCAGCTCGTAGCGTATGGGCACGTTCTTGCCGTTCACCTTACCGCCGATGCACTTGCAGCCCACGTTGGAGTGGATGTGGAAGGCGAAGTCGAGCACCGTGGCACCCTTGGCAAGCTTGTAGAGGTCGCCCTTGGGGGTGAAGACGAACACCTCGTCCTGGTAGAGGTCCATCTTGAACTGGTCCATCGCCTGCATGTCGTTGTCGCTGTTCTCCAGCGCCTCGCGGATGGAGTTGAGCCACTCGTCGAGTCCGCTCTCGCCCTTGATGCCCTTGTAGCGCCAGTGTGCCGCCACGCCCCGCTCGGCGATGTTGTCCATGCGTTCTGTGCGAATCTGCACCTCCACCCATTTGCCCTCGGGACCCATCACGGTGATGTGGAGCGACTCGTAGCCGTTGCTTTTAGGGATGGAGAGCCAGTCGCGCAGCCGTTTCGGGTTGGGCTGATACATGTCCGTCACTATGGAGTAGGCCTGCCAACACTCCTGTTTCTCCTTCTCCAGTGGAGAGTCCAGAATGATGCGGATGGCGAACAGGTCGTAGATGCCCTCAAAGTTGGTGTGCTGCTTCTTCATCTTCTGCCAGATGGAGTGGATGGACTTGGTGCGTCCCTTCATGTGGAACTTCAGTCCCGCCTCCTCCAACTTCTTCTGTATCGGAGCAATGAACGAAGCGATGTAGCGGTCGCGCGAGGCCTTCGTCTCGTTCAGCTTCTCTTTAATATGGTAATAGACGTCGTGCTCGGTGTACTTCAGCGAGAGGTCCTCCAGCTCCGACTTCAGTTTGTAGAGGCCCAGCTTGTGTGCCAACGGTGCGTAGAGGTAAGCCGCCTCGTTGGCCACCTGGATGCGTGCCGCCTCGTTGGGCGATTCCTTTATCTGCCGCATCACGTTCACGCGGTCGGCTATCATGATGAGGATGACGCGCATGTCCTCGGCGAAGGAGAGTAACAGGTTGCGGAAGTTCTCCGACTCCACCGTGGGGCTCTTGGCGTAGAGTTCGTTGATGCGTATCAGGCCGCGGATGATGCCTGCCACGTCCTCGCCGAACTCCTCGTGCACCTGCTCGGTAGTGAGCGAGTGGGTCTTCACACTGTCGTGCAGCATGATGCCCAGGATGGAGGCGCGCTGCATGCCTATCTCGTCCGCCACAATGATGGCGGTCTGCATGTTCTTGATGATGGGATTCATCCCGAAGTTGTCCCGCTGCAGCGAGCCGGTGGAGGTAGCCTCTATGAGGTGTGCCTTCAGCTTGCGGCAGTCGTCGTTCTTCAGTGTGGCACCCGAGAGGGCGAGCAACTCTTTATATAAGGTAAACAGCTGCTTGCGCTCCTGCTCGGTGAAAAAACTGTTCTCTTCCATAATCGTTCTGAAAAAGTGTTCCTAAATCCTTCAATGCCGGTTGCCCCGGTGGGGCCGCCGATGTTCTTCTCATATTACAAAGGTATGAAAAAACATCCACAACTATGTCCGGTAATCATTTTTTAATAGAATTTATTAGCGTACTATCCGAAGATTGTCTATTTTTGTCAGACCAATTAAGCCACGCTTAATGTATTTTTACGTAAACACTAAAAAGCTACATATTATGTTGACACAAGAAGACAAAGAGTTAATGGCCCGCAAAGGCATCAGCGAGGAGCGGATAGCCGAGCAGCTGGCCTGTTTTGAAAAGGGTTTCCCATACCTGAAACTGGAAGGCGCTGCCTCTATAGGCAAAGGCATCATGGCCCCCATCCCCGAGGAACAGAAGTTCTACCTCTCCGCATGGGACGCATACAAGAGCAACGGCGAGAAGCGCATCGTGAAGTTCGTGCCCGCCTCGGGAGCCGCCAGCCGCATGTTCAAGAACATGTTCGAATTCCTGGGAGCCGACTATGACGAGCCCACCACCGACTTCGAGAAGAAATTCTTTGCACAGATAACCAACTTCGCTTTCTATGCCGACCTCGACGAGGCTTGCCGCAAGAACACGGGAAAGACTGTCGCCCAACTGGTGGACGATGGCAACTACAAAGCTGTGGTATCCAACCTGCTGGAAGCTGTTGGCCTAAACTACGGCGCACTGCCGAAGGGCTTGCTCAAGTTCCACAAGTATGAGGACGGAGCACGCACCCCGCTGGAGGAACATCTGGTGGAAGGCGCCCTCTACGCCGCAGGGAAGTCCGGCAAGGTGAACGTGCACTTCACCGTGTCGACGGAGCACCGCGCCCTCTTCGAGAAACTCATTGCCGAGAAGGTGCAGAAGTATGCCAAGAAATACGGCGTCAGCTATGACATCTCCCTCTCCGAACAGAAACCTAGCACCGACACGGTGGCTGCCGACATGGAGAACAAACCTTTCCGCGACAAAGGCAAACTGCTGTTCCGTCCGGGAGGCCACGGTGCCCTCATCGAGAACCTCAACGACCTCGACGCAGACATCGTCTTCATCAAGAACATCGACAACGTGGTGCCCGACCGTCTGAAGGGCGACACCGTCACCTATAAGAAACTTATCGCCGGTGTGCTGGTGACCCTGCAGACCAAGGCGTTCGAATATCTCCACCTGCTGGACAGCGGCAAGTACACCCACGAGCAGATTGAGGAAGTCATCCGCTTCGTGCAGCAAAAACTCTGCTGCCGCCGTGCCGACCTCAAGGACCTGGAGGATGCTGACCTGGTGCTCTACCTGAAGAGCAAACTCAACAGACCCATGCGTGTCTGCGGTATGGTGAAGAACGTGGGCGAACCGGGCGGAGGCCCGTTCCTGGCCTACAATCAAGACGGCACCGTGTCGCTCCAGATTCTCGAGAGCTCGCAGATAGACATGAAGGACCCCGCAAAGAAAGAAATGTTCGAGAATGGCACGCACTTCAATCCAGTGGATTTGGTTTGCGCCGTGCGCGACTATAAAGGAAACAAGTTCGACCTCACCCGATACGTGGACAAGAACACGGGCTTCATCTCCTACAAGTCGAAGAATGGTAAGGACCTGAAGGCCTTGGAGTTGCCGGGTCTGTGGAATGGTGCCATGAGCGACTGGAACACCGTTTTCGTGGAGGTGCCCTTGAGCACCTTCAACCCAGTGAAGACCGTGAACGACTTGCTGCGCGAGCAGCACCAATAACAGGCCGCTGAAAACTTTTCTGCGTAAAATGCTAGGAGATACCATATAATATTGTACCTTTGTCAGCGAAAAGAAAGACTAGTAGGTTTTATAGCGATATGACTAAAAGAATTTTACTTCTCGGGTCGGGTGAGCTCGGCAAGGAGTTCACGATATCGGCCAAGCGTCTGGGACAGTATGTCGTTGCATGCGACTCATACGATAACGCTCCTGCCATGCAGGTGGCGGATGAGTGTGAGGTGTTTGACATGCTCGACGGCGACAAACTGATGGCTGCTGTGGCAAAACATCATCCCGATTTGATAGTGCCGGAGATAGAGGCCATCCGTACGGAGCGACTTTATAATTGCGAGAAATTGGGCATTCAGGTTGTGCCGAGCGCCAAAGCTGTAAACTTCACGATGAACCGCAAGTCCATCCGTGACCTGGCAGCCAAGGAGCTGGGACTGAAGACCGCGAAGTATTTCTATGCCAAATCGTTCGAAGAACTGCAGGAGGCAGCCCACAAGATAGGGTTTCCCTGTGTGGTGAAACCTCTGATGTCGTCGTCCGGAAAGGGACAGTCCGTAGTGAAGAGCGAGGACGATTTGCAGCATGCATGGGAGTATGGATGTAACGGAAGCCGTGGCGACATCAAGGAGCTGATAGTGGAGGAATTTATAAAGTTCGATAGCGAGATAACACTGCTCACTGTGACGCAGAAGAATGGACCGACGTTGTTCTGTCCTCCTGTGGGCCATGTGCAGAAAGGTGGCGACTATCGGGAGAGTTTCCAGCCGGCAGCCATTGCGCCCGAGCACTTGAAAGAGGCTCAGGAGATGGCGGCGAAGGTGACAGAGGCCCTTACGGGTGCAGGCATCTGGGGTGTGGAGTTCTTCTTAAGCCACGACAACGGAGTCTACTTCTCCGAGCTTTCGCCTCGTCCGCACGACACGGGCATGGTGACGATGGCAGGCACGCAGAACCTCAACGAGTTTGAGCTCCACTGCCGTGCGGTGTTGGGACTTCCCATACCGGAGATTACGCTGGAGCGCATGGGAGCGAGTGCAGTCATTTTGTCGCCCATCGCCAGTCATGCGGCACCGCGCTATCGGGGTATGGAGGATGCCGTGAGCGGTAGCAACACCTACCTGCGCATCTTCGGCAAACCCTCCACGCGGATGAACCGCCGTATGGGAGTGACCCTCTGCTACGCCCCTTTGGGTAGCGACATGGATGCCTTGCGCGACAAGTGCAAAGCCGCCGCGGCAAAGGTAGAGGTATATTGATGACACAACAGTTTGGCGTATGCAGTATCTGG
>CAVINS010000028.1:0-41885 GCA_963643925.1 Bacteroidaceae bacterium | reverse complement strand
GATGTGGTGTACCTCGAAAAACAAACTGTAATCTGTAATCTGTAAGATTTAGCTTGGTGTTTAGTGCTTAACTCTCTAAAAAGCAAACACTTACATTATTGCCTACCCTGGCTCATCCCGTTACAATGACGAAAATCCTACAGTTATCGACCCCATTTCATCCTTGGATGTCGCTTGCAATAGCCCCAAGGTACGTATTTGTGGAATGAAAACCGCTCTTTTCCCCCGATAGCAACACACGTTAAATCGGCCATTACAAACATCGGCTTTTTCACTTTTCGTCCCGTTTTCGATACTTTATCTGTAAGGATTGCATGCTTGGCCGCATGTCCCTGTAATGCCCGTTTCTCTCCACTAAGCACACCGCCTTTGGGCGAACGGCAGGTTCCTGTTCCATCCGAAGCCTCTGCCCCAGGCTGCCAAGTACGCCCAGGTGGAGGACAGCGACAAAGGCCCGCGAAAGCAATGCAACGTTTCGGTGATGGCCGATGAGCAGCGCACAGCGGAATACTCCCCTACCCGGCGAAAAACATCTCCTTGGTTTGGAAAAACATTTTCCCTGTTAGAGAAAAAAGTATGTCTATTCTATATGTCCCAGTATGGATATTTGAAGGCACTGCTCTATTTTGCCAGAGTTTCCAGAGACAGGTTTTCTTGCCCTTTGAGTACTTTGGAGACATACTGTTGGCTGCACCCCAAAAGTTCAGACAAACGCTTTTGAGTCATTCCAAGCTCTTCCATCCTGTCGAGCATCATCATTGCGATCCGCTGAGAGTAGCGGAGCCATGTTTTGTTAGCCAACCGCCATTCAGCGTTCTCGCGCCATTTCGATGGAGTTGTTGACTGATGTTCCTTCAGTTTTGAACCGATTTCGTTTAATGTTCTCATAAT
Source organism: Bacteroidaceae bacterium (assembly GCA_963643925.1). Lineage (GTDB taxonomy): Bacteria > Bacteroidota > Bacteroidia > Bacteroidales > Bacteroidaceae > Phocaeicola_A. Next base: position 40,994 of record CAVINS010000028.1, on the reverse strand, counting down.
TCCCTCCAATCTACACTAGTTCATTCAAATAATCAATAAAGGAATCTTTGTCTGCAATGTTGTTGTCAAGCAGAAGTATCATAGATGGCTTGGTTGACATCCGTTATTTTGAAATAAGACGTCAAATCTTCTATGTTCTGCTTAAAGAAGCTTCGTAACCAAGTTACATCGTTCCATTGCCCTAGGATAGAATCAAGCACATTGTCTAGGCAGTCCTCGTATCTGACGGCCCAAAGGCGCTCATTTTCTGTGATTAGGTCAAAATTCATGCTCCATTATTTGCTGCAAACGTACAATAATAATTATGATAATTACAACTTATAGGTTTATTGTTGGTGTACTTTTTTTAATTCTTGATGTGAGAACTTGTGTTTGTGGGAGTCATTACGTCGTATGCACACGAAAAAAGCGGCCACGACACGTCGTAACCGCTTCTCTGCGTGGACCAGCTAGGGCTTGAACCTAGGACCTCCAGATTATGAGTCTGTTGCTCTAACCAACTGAGCTACAAGTCCGAGAAATAAACTCTGACTTATTTCGACCGCAAAAGTAGAATGTTTTGTTGAGTTGTGCAAGTATTTGGCGGAAAAACTGTATTTTTGCACCCGAATTATGTATACCCGATGGGAACGATAATAAGAAACTTTATCTTTGATATGGGGGGAGTGCTGGTCGACGTCGACCAACAACGGTCTATCCAGGCCTTCAAACAGTTCGGACTGACGGAGGCGGAACAGTGGATAGACAAGTACCAACAGGCCGGCGTGTTCCAGGAGCTGGAGCTGGGCAACATCTCCTCCGAAGTGTTTTGCAGCAAGATACGACATCTCTCGCACGACATGCTCTCCAACCAACAGGTCATCGACTGCTGGAACAGCATGCTGGGCGAAGTGAAACCCTGGAAGCTCGACCTGCTGCTCTCGCTGCGCAAACGCTACATGGTCTACCTGCTCAGCAACACCAACCCCATACACTGGGACGCCGTCTGCACGAGACTCTTCCGTTACCGCGGATTCGACGTGCACGACTTCTTCGAGGAGGAATACCTCTCTTACAAGATGCACATGGCAAAGCCCTCGAAAGAGATTTTCCAAGCCACACTCAACTGTGCCGGCATCATGCCCGCCGAGACGATGCTTATAGACGACTCGCCCGCAAACTGCGAGGCGGCACGGGCGCTGGGCATGCAGGTCTACTGCCCAAAGGACTGCGACGACTGGCGACAACTGTTCGGTAAATAACTCATTCACACAGACACCCCCCCCCTTAGAAGATGGAAGAAGCGAGACCCTGCGTAGCGACAATAGGTTTCTTCGATGGCGTACATCGGGGACACTGCTACCTCATCGACCAGGTGAAGAAACTGGCGGCGGAGCGAGGGTTGGCAACGTGCCTCATCTCCTTCCCCGTGCATCCGCGCAAGGTGATGCAGGCCGACTATCAGCCACAGCTGCTCTCCACCTTCGCCGATAAACGCACACGCTTGCTGCGCACCGGCGTGGACCGCTGCGTGATGCTCCCCTTCACCCGTGAGCTCTCGGAGCTGTCGGCCTACGACTTCATGAAAGACGTGCTGCGCAACCAACTGAATGTGAGGATACTGGTGGTAGGCTACGACCATCGCTTCGGACACAACCGCGCCGAGGGTTTCGCCGACTACGTCCGCTATGGCGAGGAGCTGGGCATGGCCGTGATGCAAGCCCGCGCCTGTGTGTTGGACGGCATCAACGTCAGCTCGTCCGTCATCCGCAGGTACTTGCTGCAGGGCGACGTGCAGTCGGCAAACCGATGCCTGGGCTACGGCTATCAGCTGGAGGGTAGGGTAGCGAGCGGTTACCGTGTGGGCCGCAAACTGGGCTTCCCCACGGCCAACATCATAGAGTCTGACCCCGACAAGCTGATTCCCGCCAATGGAGTGTACGCTGTGTGGGTGAAGCTCGACGGAAAGGTCTACAAGGGGATGCTCAACATCGGCGTCTGTCCTACGGTGGACCACGATAATAAGCGCACCATCGAGGTGCACATACTCCACTTCTCGGAGGACATCTACCAGCGCAACCTGCAGCTGGAGTTCGTACAACGCATCCGCGACGAGCGGCGGTTCGACAACCTGTCCGACCTCTCCACGCAGCTTGCCTTGGATGCCCAGCAGGTGGATAAGTTGTTGGACAATCACTAAATAATGGAGTAGGGGAGATGAAGAAATCCTTTTTGCTTGTACTGATTTTCGTCGGCTACCAGTTCATGTTTGCCTTGCTGTTGATTCTTGTCAACTACCTGTTGGGACGCCCCGATCCCAACACGCTCGACCTCGATTTACTCATTCTCTCGTCTATATTGTCCAATGCGTTTGTTATCGGTCACCTTTTGCTTTGCCGCGATGCAAGGCTGGATAGAGCGTCGTTTACGGGCGTTCCTGTGCGTTGTTATCTGCTTTGTCTGCCGCTGATGCTCTCCGCCATGTTTGTGCTGAATGTCCTTAGCGAGTGGATGGACTTGCCCGACCTAAACCAGGAGATGTTTCTGCAGATGGCCCACAATCCATTCGGAGTTCTTTCCATCGTCGTGATGGCTCCGTTTGCCGAGGAGCTGCTTTTCCGTGGAGCCATTGAGCGCCATTTGCTGAAGCAGGGCCACAGCGCCGCGTTTGCCATCGTGCTGTCGTCGGCTTTCTTTGGTGTGGTGCACGGCAATCCCATCCAGATACCCTTTGCCTTCGCGTTGGGTACGTTGTTGGCTTGGATCTACTACCGCACGTGCAGCTTGGTGCCGTGCATACTCTGCCACATGCTGAACAACAGCTTGTCCGTGTGGAGCATCGTTCACAACCCCGTGGAAATGTCCACCGAGGAGATGATGGGCGGCCCCGTGGTCTTGTACGTCACCCTGCTGCTCTGTGTCGCTCTGTTTGTGGTCTGCTTCGTGTGGGCCCGGCGTGTCTTTCCCCGTCGTCGCTAATCCGCCTCTCCGCGGTTGAAAATGTCGGTGTAGTAGCTCCTTATCTCATCGCGCAGGGCGTGCGCCTTGCCGTCCGTCAGCTTGTCCATCAAGGCCCAGAACCGCTCTCCGTGGTTCATCTCCTGCGTGTGCGAGAGTTCGTGCAGCAGGACGTAGTCTATCAGGTGTGCCGGCAGTGTCATCAGATAGAACGAGAGGCTGATGTGCTTCTGCGTGGAGCAGCTGCCCCAGCGCCCTCTGCTGCCGTTTATCTGCACCTGGCTGAAGGGCAGTCCATGTTGTGCGGAGAGGGCTTTCAGTCGCTCGGGCAGGCAGAGCTGGGCCTGCAGGCGGAGCTGTTCCTCCACCACCTTGTGGAGCCATGTCTGTGCCTCGTCTTGCCGGTAGTCGAACTCCGGTGGACAGATAATCTCCACCTTTCCCCGCTCCCGCTTCACGAAGAATTTGCCCGGTGTCTCTCCCTGGGCGAAGTGGAGCTTCAGACAGGCCGTGTCGATGCGGAACGTGAGGTCGATGCGCCTCTGCTGCTCCTGCAACTTTGTCTGCTTGGCCTTCAGCCGTTCGCAGTAGGCGTCCAGCGTATTCATAATCTGTTCGTTGGTCAGAGGGTAGGGCACCGTGACGAGCACTCCATCGCGCTGCGCCCTCATCACGATGTGGCGTGCACGTGCGTTGACGCGCACCACGATGCCGCCCAGGTCCTTGTGCACGAAGCTGATTCCTTGTTTCATGGCTGCAAAGGTAACACAAAAATAAAAAGGCCGCCGCTCTCGCGGTAGCCCTTTTACTAAAAGTTAGTTTTTATGAAAAAATTTGAGAGAAATGAAACTTCACAGTTTCTTAGGTGTGTTTTAATAAGTACTAATCAAAATATATATGTTTTTAAAAGCAAATAAATATCATTTTACATCCTTGCCTTGCGGAACGATGGTAAGGGAGAGTTTGTTGATAAACTCGTCGTCCATGTCGCCGGTGAAGTCTATCACCTGAAAGAAATCCTTTCGGTGGAGGTACATCACCAGTTCCACAATGGTGTCGTCTTTGCGGTGGAGCAGAATCTTTCCCTCTTCGTTCTCGTTGTCGAAGGCGAGATACTGTTCGAACCGGTTGGTATTCTTCTGCGCCATCTGTTCTGCCTTCTGGTAGTAGGCCTCGCCCTGCTGTGCGGAGGTCACTATCTGCATGCTCTTCAGGTTCGAGAGAATATCCCTTATCTGTGTCTGCTCCTCGTTCTCGGCATCGGCATTCAGCACCGTGTTTATCATCTTGGGGCTGATGCTGATGCACTTCAGGACGGTGTCGCATCTGTTTTCGCTCATGTAGCGGGTGGCGAAGTCCTGTGCGCTAGCCCAGGTTGCCATGGCCATGAGGCCGATGACCCACACCGAACGTTTCATCGCAGTCTTCATTCTACCCACATCGTGTCATTCGTCTCCGGCTGTGCCTCAGTGTGGGCATTCACCTCCACCAGACTGCTGTCCGCCGGTTGTTCCTGGTATTTGTTGATGCTCTCCGACACGGCCGACAGGGCATCCGAAATCTCTCCGTAAGCTGTCTGCGGGTCGGTGAAGCTATCCTTGTACGCATCGTAATTATAGTCGCTCCCGGCGCTGGGCTGGTTGAATGCGTGCTGCACTGCGTTGCCCACTGTCAGGGCGATAGCCACACAGGCGGCGGCCTTCAGCAGGGGTCTCAGTCGATAGGAGAGTGACAGGCGGCGAGCCTTCACCACCGGTTCTGCTTCTTCTATCTTCGCCAGCAATCGAGCGTCGAAGTCGTCACTGAGCTTCACCTCCTTGGCCTGCTGTTGGTAAGCGAACACGTCCCTGTACCGCAGCAAGTGAGCAGGAATCTCCTTTTGCTGGAAGAAAGCGCGCAGGATGCGTTCCTCTTCCACGGAGGTCTCGCACTGCCAGTAGCGCTCCAATAGTTGCTCAATGTACTTATAGTCCATAATCGTCAATCTCTTTATATTGTTGTTTTATCCTTTGCCGGGCTCTGAAGAGGCTCACTTTCACCTGCTCTTCGCTCAGGTTCAGGATAGTCGCAATTTCTTTGTAACTCTTTTCCTCCATGTCCCTCAGTTGTACGATGGTGCGTTGCCGTTCGGGCAGGGCGTCTATCAACCGGTGAACCAGCGTCAGGCGTTCCTCGCGCACAAGGTCTTCGTAAGGGCTCGATGCGTCGGGTCGGGTGTCGGTCTCCTCGCTCAGCTCCGCACTCTCGTTGACTTTCAGCTGTGTGCGGTCTATTGCCAGGTTGCGGCAGACGGTCAGGCTGTAGGCCTCTATCGAGTCGAGCTCCGCCCACTGGCCGCGTTTGCTCCAGACCTTTATCAGTGTATCTTGTACGATGTCCTCGGCCTCACTGCTGTTGCACGTGATCCGCAACGCCAACCTGAAGAGCTTGTCTTTTAGTGGCAGCACATCGTTTCTGAAACTGACTTCTTGCATCTCTTTGTTATAAAGACGGACATCGGGGCACAAAGTTACACCTACTGCCGCATTTTTTCTCAAATAACCCCATATTCTTCCCTGCGAGGCAAAAATATAGGCTACTTCTTTGCGCTATTGTGCATTTGGTGTATCTTTGCGCCCGATTTAAAAATGTGGAAAGATTTGGGCAGCTTGCAACCACGGTAAAAAATGCTAAATGGGACAGCCTTTGCTGTCGTGCATTACATTCTCCCCAAACATTCTCCCCATTTTACATTTTATTATTTACCAAACTTTTAAATGTAGAAAGATGGGATACTTGTTTACATCCGAATCGGTGTCTGAAGGACACCCCGACAAAGTGGCGGATCAGATTTCTGACGCCGTACTCGACAAACTTATTGCTTTCGACCCCAACTCGAAGGTGGCTTGTGAAACGTTGGTGACCACCGGGCAGGTGGTGCTCGCCGGCGAGATTTCCACCACGGCCTACGTGGACCTGCAGCGCATTGCCCGCGAGGTGATAAACCGCATCGGCTACACCAAGAGCGACTACATGTTCGACGGCAACTCCTGCGGACTCTTCTCCGCAATCCACGAGCAGAGCGCCGACATCCATAGGGGAGTGGAACGCTCCGAACGTATGGAACAGGGCGCCGGCGACCAGGGAATGATGTTCGGCTACGCTACCAACGAGACGGAGAACTACATGCCTCTGTCGCTCGACTTGGCCCACAAGATAGTGCGTGTGCTGGCTGAGATTCGCCGCGAAGGCAAACAGATGACTTACCTCCGCCCCGATGCCAAGAGCCAGGTGACGATAGAATATGACGACAACGGAGTGCCCTCACGCATCGACACGATTGTCGTCTCTACCCAGCACGACGACTTCATCCAGCCCGAGGACCCCTCGAAGGTGGCTCAGCTGAAAGCCGACGAGCAGATGCTGGCGCAGATACGCAAGGATGTGATAGAGGTGCTGATGCCCCGCGTCATTGCCCAGATTCACAGTCCGAAGGTGTTGGCCCTCTTCAACGAACGGATAAAGTACTTCGTCAACCCCACGGGCAAGTTCGTCATCGGCGGCCCTCACGGCGACACCGGACTGACGGGACGAAAGATTATCGTCGATACCTACGGCGGCAAGGGTGCCCACGGAGGCGGTGCCTTCTCGGGCAAAGACCCCAGCAAGGTGGACCGCAGCGCAGCCTATGCAGCACGCCACATCGCCAAGAATATGGTGGCTGCCGGCGTGGCGGACGAGATGCTCGTGCAGGTTTCCTACGCCATCGGTGTGGCACGGCCCATCAGCATCTATGTGAATACCTACGGCCGTAGCCACGTGACCATGACCGATGGCGAGATTGCCAAGAAGATAGACGAACTGTTCGACATGCGCCCCTACGCCATCGAGGAGCGCCTGAAGTTGCGCAACCCTATCTATGAGGAGACAGCCGCCTACGGCCACATGGGACGCGAGCCCCAGTGGGTGAAGAAGACCTTCGAGTCGAACTACCAGCCCACCAAGACCGTGGAGGTGGAACTCTTCACCTGGGAGAAGCTCGACTACGTGGACAAGATAAAGAAAGAGTTCGGGTTGGAATAAGTCGGTCCCGACAGGCCGCTTCGCCCGTGGATAAATACCTTTTATAAGAAAAGAGACCATCAAGAGCAGACAAAAACGAATCTGTCGTTTGATTCTGCTCTTGATTTTGTATTTTTGCCTCCCAAATAGACAGTCAGTGATGAGTGAGTTGAAGAATGTATGTGTCTACAGCGCCTCCAGTGCCAGCGTAGACCCCCGCTTTCTGCAGTGCGCGGAGAGCCTGGGAGGCTTGTTGGCGCAGAACCACATGCGTCTTGTCAACGGGGCCGGCAGCGAAGGACTCATGCGCGCCTGCGCCGACGGTGTGCTCCGCCAGGGAGGAGAGGTGACCGGAGTCATCCCCCGCTTCATGGTGGAGAATGGCTGGGGCTACGACCGCCTGACAGAGACCGTCATCACCGAGACGATGCACGAACGCAAGGAGACGATGATTCGTCTGGCGGACGCCATCGTGGCCCTGCCCGGAGGCTGCGGCACGTTGGAAGAGCTGCTGGAGGCCATCACCTGGAAACAGTTGGGGCTCCATCGCAACCCCATCGTCATACTGAACGCTGACGGTTATTATGCCCCCCTGCTGGCTATGCTGCGCAAGGCCGTGGACGAACGCTTCATGCGTCCCCAGCACGCGCTGCTGTGGCAAGTGGCCACCACACCCGAGGAAGCCATCCGGCAAATCATGACGACCCCACAGTGGGCCGAGGATGCCATTAAAACTGCAAGGCTATGATTCAGAATCCGTGTCCCAAACCATCGATCTACACCTACGAGGCCGACATGCTGACGGTGCCCTATGCACCGGTGACGGATGGTGCGACCCCCGATGTCGACTCTGCCTTGGGATTCGGTCTGCTGCCCGCCGATGTGCGTGGCGACAGCTCGTCGCTCTGCACCCAGAGTGTGGGCATGGAAATGCAGGCGATACCCTACCATCCGCATGTCGACAATGTGTTCGTCGCCACCCTGCTCTTCTCCTTCTTCCTGTTGGCATTCACCCTTGCCACCGAGAAGTCGTATCTGCTGCAGCGCATTGAGAGTATGTTCTATCCGCGCGAAGTCTCCTCGCTGAGCTCGGTGGAGGAGATGAAGTCGGGTTTCAAGTGCAACATCCTCTTGTCGCTCTTCACTTGCCTGCTGTTGGCGCTCGCCTTTGTCGACTATACTTACGAGGTGATGCCCCGGATATTCCAGTCCCGCCCGTTGCCTTTTTGGTTGGGGCTCTATGCCGCCGTCATCCTCCTGGCTTATGCCGCCAAGATGGCGCTCTTCGCTTTTGCCGATTGGATTTTCTTTGACAAAGAACAGAATTCCCTTTGGATAGACACCTATGTGCTGTGCTATTCCATCGGGGGCATTTTCCTTTTCATGCTCATCTCGTCCGTCGTATATTTCGACTTGTCGAACATCTGCGCCTTTATTTCCGCTGTCGTAATTACCCTTTTGATAGAAATATTGCTGTTATATAAGTGCTTTAAGGTCTTTTTTAGCAAAAAGTATGGCTGTATTTATTTAATTGTGTACTTTTGCACCCTCGAATTGGTACCGTGCCTTCTCGTGTGGAAGACACTAGTTGTGGCCAATAACTTGTTGATAATAAATTATTAGTACCTTGATGATAAAAAAAGTACTTGTTTCGCAACCTAAACCGGCTTCTGAGAAGTCTCCTTACTACGAGATTGCCGAGAAGTATGGGGTAGAGATTGTTTTCCGCCCCTTCATAAAGGTTGAGTGTTTGTCTGCCAAGGAATTCAGACAGCAAAAAGTCTCTATTCTGGATCATACGGCTATAGTATTTACTTCACGTCACGCCATCGATCATTTCTTCCATCTCTGCACCGAGATGCGGGTAAACATCCCCGAGGATATGAAGTACTTCTGTGTGACGGAGTCCATCGCGCTGTACATCCAAAAGTATGTTCAGTACCGCAAACGCAAGGTGTTCTTTGGCGCTACCGGCAAGATTGATGACTTGATTCCCCCCATGGTGAAGCATAAAACGGAGAAATACCTCGTGCCGATGTCCGACGTCCACACCGACGAGATCAAGAACCTCCTGGACAAGAACAAGCTGCACCACACCGAGGTGGTGATGTATCGCACCGTGAGCAATGACTTCACCCCCGAGGAGAAGTTCGACTACGACATGCTTGTGTTCTTCAGCCCTGCAGGAATCAACTCTCTGCTAAAGAACTTCCCCAACTTCGAACAGGGCGACATCGCCATTGCCAGCTTTGGCCCTACCACAGCGAAAGCCGTACGCGACGCTGGTCTGCGGCTCGACCTGGAAGCTCCCTCGCCACAAGCGCCTTCCATGACGGCTGCCCTCGACATGTACATCAAAGAGCATAAATAAGCACCCCAATAGTGCTTTTTCTCTCATAAATGAGGATTCTGTACCAATAAAGCGATAACTTTGTGGTGCGGAATCCTCACTGCTTTGCTAAATAACAATGAACGATATGGAGACCTTACACAATACACTCCCGAAAGCGGAACGCCTGAACAGGAAACGGCTTATCGAACAGTTGTTCGGTGGCGATGGTAAATCGCTGCTGGCTTTTCCCTTGCGTATGGTCTACATGACCACCGAACGCACCGACACGCCTGCGTCGATGCTCATCAGCGTGCCCAAGAAGCGGTTCAAGCGTGCGGTGAAACGCAATCGTGTGAAGCGCCAGGTGCGCGAGGCTTACCGCAAGAACAAGCTGGTGCTGACGTCCGCCCTGGAGGCTCAAAACAAGTCCGTGGTGATGGCCTTCATCTGGCTCGGCGACGCGCTTGTGGAGTCCACTGTCGTGGAGCAGAAGGTACACAACCTGCTCATTCGTCTGGCGGAACGTCTGCAGCCTCATGCTGCTTCCGACGGAGCTGTTGTGGAACCCACCAAACCTTCCTCTGATGCGCAATGATACGCGACTTCTTGATATGGCTCCTGGTGTTGCCCATCCGTTTCTATCGGGCATTCATCTCCCCCTTGACACCTCCCTCGTGCCGTTTCACGCCCACCTGCTCTGAATACGCCCTGGAGGCAATCCGCAAGCATGGTCCTCTGAAAGGGCTGTGGCTTGCTGTGCGCCGTCTGCTCCGTTGCCACCCTTGGGGAGGATCTGGTTACGACCCAGTTCCTTAACCTCCTCCGTTCCGTCTACACTTTGCTATGCGACCTCTTGCCGACACTTCCGAGACTATCTTTGGGGATACCGAGTCTGCCTTTGAGACTCCTAAGTCCGCTGTTGCGGCTATCGAGCCTGCCTTTGATACTTTCAAGTCCGCCTTTGGTACTTCCAATCCCGTGTTTTGGAACATACACGCCCATCTTTCGCAGGCTGAGCCAACAGCCCACGCCATCTATTCCTGCACCTATATGGACCGTTTCGCCGAGGGTTGTCTCCGCTCTGTGAGCATCCATCCTTGGCAGCTCACCGAGGAGAATTGCGAGGCCCAATGGCAATGGTTGTGCACGAGCCTGCACGGTGCTGGTGTGGTGGCGATAGGGGAGGTGGGGCTCGACAGATGTGCCGAAGCACCCTTTGACCTGCAGCTCAGCCTGTTTCGTAGGGTGGTGGAGCTCTCCGAGGAGGGTGCCCTGCCGCTGATACTGCACGTGGTGAGGGCCTCCAACGAAATCCTCCGGCTACGGAAGGAACTTCATGCCCGTCAGCCTTGGATTGTTCACGGATTTCGCGGCAAACGGCCCCTGGCAGAGGAGTATGTGCGTCATGGCCTATACCTCTCCTTTGGCGAACATTTTCAGGCCGATGCCTTGCGTGCGGTGCCCCAGGAGCGCCTGTTGCTGGAGACCGACGAGAGCGTTCTGTCCATAGAGACCGTGTACGGCAGGGTGGCCCGTGAGCTGCAGTTGTCGCCCGCAAGTTTACAATCCCGTATAGAGCAGAATGTGCAGGAACTCTTTTTTGAAGACAACAGTTGTATCTTCAAATAAAGAGTTGTACTTTTGCACACATTCTAGAACAAACTAAAACATTTTAAATGCAAATCATTCGATGAATTTTGTAGAAGAACTTAAATGGCGCGGCATGGTACATACCATGATGCCTGGAACGGAAGAATTGCTTCAGAAAGAGATGGTAACAGCTTACGTAGGTATCGACCCCACGGCAGACTCCCTGCACATCGGTCACTTGTGCGGTATCATGATGTTGCGTCACCTGCAACGTTGTGGCCACAAACCATTGGCCCTCGTGGGTGGTGCTACCGGTATGATAGGCGACCCTTCGGGCAAGTCGGCCGAGCGTAACCTGCTCGACGAGGAGACGCTGCGCCACAACCAGGAATGCATAAAGAAACAGTTGAGCAAGTTCCTCGATTTCGAGTCCGATGCTCCCAACCGTGCAGAACTCGTCAACAACTACGATTGGATGAAAGGCTTTTCGTTCCTCGATTTCGCGCGTACAGTCGGCAAACACATTACCGTCAACTATATGATGGCGAAGGAATCTGTGCAGAAGCGCCTCAATGGCGAGGCCCGCGACGGACTCTCCTTCACCGAATTCACCTATCAGCTGCTGCAAGGCTACGATTTCCTCCACCTCTACGAGACCAAGAACTGCAAGCTGCAGATGGGCGGTTCCGACCAATGGGGCAACATCACCACTGGTGCTGAGCTCATCCGACGCACCAACGGAGGCGAGGTGTTCGCACTCACATGCCCCCTCATCACCAAGGCCGACGGCGGCAAGTTCGGCAAGACCGAGTCAGGCAACGTATGGCTCGACCCCCGTTACACCTCTCCCTACAAGTTCTACCAGTTCTGGTTGAACGTGAGCGACGAGGACGCTGCCCGCTACATCAAGATCTTCACCTCTCTGCCTAAGGACGAGATAGATGCCTTGATAGCCGAGCACACCGAGGCCCCGCACCTGCGTCTGCTCCAGAAGCGCCTGGCAAAGGAAGTCACCATCATGGTACACTCCGAGGCCGACTACAACGCTGCTGTGGATGCGTCGAACATCCTCTTCGGCAACGCTACCTCCGAGGCTCTGCACAAACTCGACGAGGACACCCTGTTGGCTGTGTTCGAAGGTGTGCCCCGCTACGAGGTGTCGCGCGACGAACTGTCCACTGGTGTGAAAGCCGTAGACCTTTTCGCTGAAAAAACCTCTGTATTCGCTTCAAAAGGTGAGATGCGTAAGTTGGTCCAGGGCGGTGGCGTTTCGCTCAATAAAGAGAAGCTGGCGGCCTTTGACCAGGTAATTACCACCGCCGACCTGTTGAACGACAAGTATCTGTTGGTGCAGCGTGGCAAGAAAAACTATTATCTTATCATTGCAAAATAAGAAATAGAACAAAAATATTTAAAAATCTTTGGCGGCACAAGGAAATCTCTCTATCTTTGTGCCGCTTTTTTAACGAAAGCTCTGTCGATTGGACTATGGTGTAATGGTAGCACAACAGGTTTTGGTTCTGTTTGCCCAGGTTCGAATCCTGGTAGTCCAACTTCTTCAACGAAACAAAAAAGAGGATTTATCACTCCGATAAATCCTCTTTTTTATTGGTTCTCTTGTACTATTTCTTCTTCTCTACAGGCTTCTGCGCGATACGCTCGAGCCACTTGCCACCTATCATGCAGGCGATGCCCAGGATGATGAACGGTACGCTCAACCATTGTCCCATATCCAGCGTCATCCCCCTCTCGAAGGACACCTGAACGTCTTTCACGAACTCGATGAAGAAGCGGAACGTGAAGATGGTGGTGAGGCAGTATCCGAAGAAGAATCCCATGCCCACTTTCTCGCGGTAACGCTTGTAGAGCCAGATGCCTATGCAGAATATAATAAGGTAGGCGATGGCCTCGTAGAGCTGTGCAGGGTGGCGCGCAAAGTCCTCGCCGTTGCGGGCGAAGATGAATCCCCAAGCCACGTCCGTAGGGTTGCCCACAATCTCGGAGTTCATCAGGTTGCCCAGGCGGATGAAGCAGGCGGTGATAGGTGTGGCGATGGCGATGTTGTCGAGCACCCACACGATGTTGACCTTCGTCTTGCGCACGTAGAGCCACAGGGCTATCATCAGTCCCAGTGTGCCTCCGTGGCTTGCCAGGCCCTCGTAGCCCGTGAACTTCCATCCTGCGGCGGTCTGCCTGAAGGGCAGAATCATGTCTAGCGGGTGGGAGAGGTAGTACGACGGCTCGTAGAAGAGGCAATGGCCCAAGCGGGCGCCTATCAGGATGCCGAAGAAACAGTAGAGGAAGAGGGGCTCAAACGTCTCTTCCTTGGCTCCCTGTTGCTTGTAGAGCTGCCTCACGATGAAGTAAGCCAGCAACAGTCCGATAATCCAGCATACGGAATAATATCGTACGTGGATGCCTCCCATTGTGAACATGTCCACGTCGGGGTTCCATAGGACAGTGAGCAGTGTGTTCATGATTTTCTGTTGACGTTAAGCTGGTTACACGTTAAACCGGAAGTGCATGATGTCGCCGTCCTGCACCTCATAGTCCTTGCCCTCCACGCCCAGTTTGCCGGCCTCGCGCACGGCTGCTTCGGAGCCATACTTCAGGTAATCCTCGTACTTGATTACCTCGGCACGGATGAATCCCTTCTCGAAGTCGGTATGGATGACACCGGCGCATTGCGGAGCCTTCCAACCTTTCTGATAGGTCCAGGCCTTCACCTCCATCTCGCCGGCGGTGATGAATGTCTCCAGGTTCAGCAGCTTGTAGGCTGCCTTTATCAAGCGGTTCACGCCCGACTCCTCCAGCCCTATCTCGTCCAGGAACAACTGGCGCTCGTCGTAGGTCTCGAGCTCGGCAATCTCCGATTCTATCTTGGCTGCGACCACCAGTAGGTCGGCGTTCTCGTCCTTAATGGCCTCGCGCACCTGTTCCACATAGTGGTTGCCGCTGACGGCGCTCGCCTCGTCCACATTGCAGACGTAGAGCACCGGCTTGGAAGTAAGCAGGAACAGCTCCTTGGCAATCTTCTGCTCGTCCTTGTTCTCGAACTGCACCGTGCGGGCCGACTTGCCCTGTTCCAGTGCCTCCTTGTAGCGCACCAGCACGTCGTAGGCCAGTTTGGCCTGCTTGTCGCCTCCCGTCTGGGCCTGTTTCTGCACCTTCTGTATACGGCTTTCTATCGTCTCCAGGTCTTTCAGCTGCAGCTCTGTGTCGATAATTTCCTTGTCGCGGACAGGGTTCACATTGCCGTCCACGTGTGTCACGTTGTCATCGTCGAAGCAGCGCAATACGTGCAGGATGGCATCTGTCTCACGGATGTTGGCGAGGAACTTGTTGCCCAGTCCCTCGCCTTTGCTGGCACCTTTCACCAGTCCGGCTATGTCCACAATCTCCACCGTGGTAGGCACGATGCGTCCCGGGTGCACCAGCTCGGCGAGCTTGGTAAGCCGCTCATCCGGTACGGTTATCACACCCACGTTGGGTTCTATCGTACAGAAGGGAAAATTGGCAGCCTGTGCTTTCGCATTTGACAAGCAGTTGAAAAGCGTTGATTTACCGACGTTTGGCAGACCAACTATACCGCATTGTAAACTCATACTCTTATTTCGTTTTGATTAAATCTAAATAATTTTGCCGCAAAGATACAGATTTACCCTCAAAAACTTGGCTATTGACCAGAATTCTTTCTACTTTTGCAGACAGCAAAAGAACAACTACGATTTTAACTCGAATATATGGAAACAGACTCTTTGATCACGTATGTTCATAAATTGCTGGGAAGTAACAGTATTTTCGATGCAACAAACTCCGCTTTGGTGGTTGTAGACTCGGATTTACACATTCTCTATCACAACAATGAACGGCTGAAGACCGAGTTTGGAAAGCTGTTGTGCCCTGGCGACTTGCTTCGTTGTATCAATGCCGTCAATTGCCCCGATGGTTGCGGCACCTCCTCCGTCTGTCCGCATTGCGACCTACGATGCTCTGTAAACAATTCCCTGCAGCACATGATACCCATGATGCACACCGTAATTCTTACTCGCGACGACAATAAGCAAATGACACTGCACACCACCATCACTCCCTTTACTTATAAGGAAGATTCGTATGCGGCAGTATTCCTCATTGAAATATCGGAGCACATACAGATGCAGATGATTACGCGTGTGTTCTACCACGATATGATCAACCTCTCCAACTCCCTGAAGAGCTTCATGAACATCCTGGAGCAAGACCCTAGCGAGGAGTTGTTTGGCGAGGTGAAGAAGCTTAGCAACCAGATCTACGACGAACTGGCGGCTCAGAAGGAGCTATTCTACGCCCAAAGCGGTACGCTCAGTGCGGAGATGGCGGACATCTACCTTCGCGACTTTCTCAAGTTGGCCGAACGCTCCATCCTGCCTATGGTGGAAAAGGCCAGGAAGAAGTACACGAAGGACGATGAGCGTTGTGACAATATCTATATCCGCACCGACAGCAAACTGCTCCACCGCGTGGTTATGAATATGGTGAAGAACGCTTCCGAGGCAACTCCCGTAGGACATACTTTCAACATACTCGCCAGTGTGGACGAGGCGGGCGAATACTTCACCTTCTCAGTTCACAACGAAGGGGTCATTCCGGAGGATATGCGCAAGAATGTCTTCACCTTTGGCAATTCTACCAAAGGAACCAACCGCGGTATAGGCACTTACAGCATGCGACTTTTCGGAGAGAACTACCTCCATGGTAAGGTATGGTTCACCACCGACGAGAAGGAGGGAACCACTTTCTACCTGCGTCTGCCGATTGACGGTGTGCGCCGTTGCGAGGACTTGGAGGGAAATACTTATCGAGTAGAAGATCATGAAACTTGATTTTGATTATGCTGAAACATATCGTTATGTGGAAACTAAAGGAGCAGGCCGAAGGCAAGACCAAGGCCGAGAATGCTCTTTGGATGAAGGAACATTTGGAGGCTCTGATGGGCGTTGTCCCTCAGCTCCGCAGTGCCCACGTGGGCATTAACGTGGTGGCTTCGGACGGCAACTATGACGCCGTGCTGGTCTCCACTTTTGACAACGAGGCCGACCTGAATGCCTATAAGGTGCATCCGGCCCACGTAGCCGTGTCGAACTATTGCAAATCTGTGCGCGAGAGTCGCGTGGCAATAGATTACGTCGAGTAGTTAGTTTATAGATAAGACTTCTCTTGGATGCCCGTTTCGGTGCGTTTCAAGGGAAGTCTTTTTTGGTTTAGATATCTTTGTCAGTCAACCTATTGGCGTCCCATGTCATCTTAGTTGTGCTCCACGATGAAGTCGACAATCGGTTGTGGGTTGTCCAGTCCGTGAGGGTGGTGTTTGCACTTCTTCTTCAGTATCTCCGTCACTTTACCACCCTGTTTTTCGTACAGTTTCTTCCATACTTTGAAGTTCTGCTTGTATGGTACTACATCGTCCGCCTTACCACATACGGCGATTACAGGAATCTTCGCCTCCGCTATGGCTTTTACGTTGTCTATCGGGTTGCCCTTGAATTCCTTCATGTCCGCTTCCGTCAAGCCCCATTCTGTCAGGAACTGGTTCCACAGTTGCTGGTTTTTGCGTGAGGGCCAGCTCTCTATGTTGCAAACGGGTGCGTCCACATAAATACAAGCCACCTTTTCGGGGTATGTTGCGGCCCAATTGAGCACAAACATTCCTCCACGGCTCAGCCCTTCCAGGGTCACCTTCTTGTTGAGTTTGTAGTATTTCGTCATCACTTTGTAGAAGGCATTGCCTTCCTTTACGGCTTCCGGACTGCCATACCGGTGTGTCAAGTCGTAGTAGACCACATGAAATCCCTTTGCAAGCAGTTCCTCGTCGGCATTGGCAAAGGCTCCGAAGAATGCCGGACGCCAAATCCATGGCTTCCCCTTCAGCTCATTCTTTATGCCGGCTGCCTTCTGTTCCTCAGGAAGCTGTTTTGGAGCCACTACAATCGCTTCTTTCCCATTGAACTTAAATATATACTTGTCGTACCCCTTCCACGTCGATTTTGAGCCCGGAAATGGCTTTTTTGACGTATATGCTGGCGGTTCTGTCCCTGTCAGTTTACGATAGATGACCGCAGCGATGCGCTGAGCTCCCTCTTCGTTGGGGTGGACACAGTCGGGGAAACACTGTGGATAGGGGAGAAGTGGGGTGTGTAAGTCGATGACTTCCAGCTTCAAGTCCGCTGCGATGCGGTTTATGGCAGGGATGATTTCCTGCACGATGGTGCTGTCGTTGATGGTCCACTGCACCTTGGTGGGAGGTACTGGGTAGCAGAGGTAGATTTTGGGGTGGGAGGGGAGTGCCTGGAAGGCTTTCACCATGGTGCGCATGTCGACCTCGAACTCCTTGCCGTGCGCCGGCCAGTTCATGGTCTTGGTGTCGTTGGTGCCCAGTTTTATGGTCACGATGTCGGGGTTGAAAGCCAGTGCGTCCTGGTACATTTGCTCCTTCATGTAAGGGCGGTCGCCGTTCATCAACATTGTGCGGCCGCTGAAACCGAAATTGCGTACGTCGTAGTCCTTACCCAACCATTGTGAGAGGATACCTGGGTAGCTGTCCTGGAACTGATTCTTCACTCCCACACCTTGTGTGATGCTGTTGCCGATGCAGGCCACCTTCGTTAGTTTCTCCTGGGCTTGCAGGCCTACTGTGATGGCGAACGCCATCAGCAGCCCGCCTAAGATTCTTTTAATCATGCCTTTATGTATTTATAATGGTTCATATTCCTTGCTTTTATTAATGTGCCTCGAGCCAGTTGGCACCCCATCCGCAGTCGGCCACCAAGGGCACTCGCATGGCGTAGGCATGCTCCATCTCCTCGATGACGATGCGCTCCACCTGTTCCTTCTCCTCGGGGTAGACGTTGAAGTTCAACTCGTCGTGTACCTGTATGAGCATGGTCGACCTGAGTCCGCTCTCCACGAAGCGTCGGTAGATGCGTATCATGGCTATCTTGATGATGTCCGCTGCGCTGCCTTGGATAGGTGCGTTGATGGCGTTTCGTTCGGCGTATCCGCGCACCACGGCATTGCGCGAGTTGATGTCCGGCAGGTAGCGTTTGCGGTTGAGCACTGTCTCGATGTAGCCCTGTTGACGTGCCGTCTCGATGCTCTTGTCCATGTAGTGTTTCACGTCCGGATAGGTCTCGAAGTATCCGTCTATCAGCTCCTTAGCCTCTTTGCGGTCTACCTCCATTCGCTCTGCCAGGCCGAAGGCGGAGATGCCGTAGATGATGCCAAAGTTGGCTGTTTTGGCCTTCCGGCGTTCGGTCTGTGTGACCTCTTCGATAGGTTTCTTGAATACCTTGGCTGCGGTGGCTGCATGGATGTCCGACCCATTGTTGAAGGCATCTATCATATTATGGTCTCCGCTCAGGTGGGCCATGATGCGTAGCTCTATCTGTGAATAGTCGGCTGAGAAGAACAGACAACCGTCGTCCGGGATGAAGGCCTTGCGAATCTCCTTGCCGTCCTCGTTGCGGATGGGGATATTCTGCAGGTTAGGGTTGCTCGAACTGAGTCGTCCCGTGGCCGCCACCGCCTGGTTGAAAGAGGTGTGAATCTTGTTCGTCTTCGGGTTTATCAGTGCCGGCAGGGCATCGATGTAGGTGCTCAATAGTTTCTTTAATCCTCTGTAATCGAGTATCTTGCCCACGATGGGGTGAGCGTGGCGCAGATTCTCGAGTACCTCTTCGGATGTGCTGTATTGTCCCTTGCTCTTGGTCTTCTTCGCCTTGTCGCTTATCTTCAGTTTGTCGAACAGCATCTCGCCCACCTGCTTGGGTGAGGAGATGTTGAACGGCTCTCCCGCCAGTGCGTAGATCTCCTTCTCTATCTCGTTCATACGTTCGGAGAAGAGGGTAGAGGTCTGTTGCAGTGAGTTGGTGTCGATGCGCACGCCGTTCCACTCCATGTAAGCCAGCACTGGCACCAACGGCATCTCTATCTCCTTGAAGAGTTTCTCGCAGTCGTTCTCCTGCAGCTCCTTCTCCAGACGGTCCTTCAATTTAAGTGTCACGTCTGCGTCTTCGCAGGCGTACTTGTATACTGCCTCTGGCGTCAGCTCCCGCATGTTCTTCTGATTTTTCCCTTTCGGTCCTATCAACTCCTCTATTTTGATGGTCTCGTAGTGGAGATAGATCTCGGCCAGGTAGTCCATGCTATGATGCAGGTCGGGCTGCAACACGTAGTGGGCTATCATGGTGTCGAAGATCTCGCCCTTCACCTCCACTCCATAGCGGCGCAACACCAACATGTCGTACTTGATGTTTTGTCCTATCTTCGTAGTTGACTCATCCTCCAGAACACACTTGAACTCATTAACTATTTTTTGCGCTTCGTCTTGGTCCGCAGGCACTGGCACGTAGTAGGCCTCGTTTTCGCGCATAGCGAAGCTCATTCCCACCAATTCGGCCTCGATGGCGTCGGTCGATGTGGTTTCTGTATCTAGACTGAAAATCTTCGCTGTCAATAATATTTGTAATAATTCACTTCGTTTGGCTTCAGTATCAACGAGTTGGTAGTGATATGTGGTGTCTTCTAACCGCGTGAGATTTGAATATTTTTCGTCTCCTGTGCCCTCGTTCGTAAATAAATCAAAGAAATCGGCTTCTATGACGCCCTTCGTCGACTTGCTTGGACCGCTTGACTTATCCTTCTTGAAAATGCGGTCGAGGAGGTTCTTGAACTCCATCTCCGTAAAAATATTCCGGAGTGCCTCCTCGTTGGGTTCACTCTTCTGGAGTTCCTCCATGTTCAACTCAATGGGCACGTTCGTGTTGATTGTCGCCAAGAACTTCGAGAATGCAATCTGCTCTCTGTTATTCTCCACTTTTTCTTTGAGCGACCCTTTCAGTTCCGACGTATGGCTGAGTAGGTTCTCTATGCTGCCGAACTGGGCTATCAACTTTTGTGCGGTCTTCTCTCCCACACCAGGGCAACCGGGGATGTTGTCGGCGCTGTCGCCCATCAGTCCCAACATGTCTATCACCTGCGAGGGGTGTTCTATCTGGAACTTTGCCTTTATTTCCTCCACGCCCATCACGTCGAAGTCCTTGTCGCCATACTTAGGGCGGTACATGTAGACGTGCTCGCTTACCAGCTGACCATAGTCCTTGTCGGGCGTCATCATGTATGTGTCGATTCCCTGTGCGCCAGCTTTCAAGGCCAACGTGCCTATCACATCGTCAGCCTCGAAACCGCTCACTTCCAGGATTGGGATTCGGTAGGCACGTATGATTTCTTTGATGATGGGCACTGACTCCTTTATCACTTCCGGTGTGGCTTCGCGCTGTGCTTTGTACTCAGCGTAAGCCTCGTGGCGGAAAGTCGGTCCGGCTGGGTCGAAGGCGATACCTATATGTGTAGGTTTTTCTTTGTTCAGCACCTCTTCCAAAGTGTTGACGAAACCCAGAATGGCTGAAGTGTTCTGTCCCTTCGAGTTTATCCTTGGAGCCTTGATGAAGGCATAATAAGCCCTGTATATCAGTGCGTAAGCATCTAGTAAAAAGAGTTTCTCCATGATTCGTTTCATATTTTTAATCTGTAAAATTACTAAAAATAGAGCTCTTACATATTTTTATTGCTAATTTTGTGCCGAAAATCTTTAATATGGATAGAAACGGTATCATATTAGCCCCTATAGAAGCGGAGTTTCAGACTTTCAAAGAATTGTTCAAAAACTCTTTCCAGTCCACCAATCCGCTGCTGAAGTCGGTCTTCGACTACTTACTCCAACGCAAAGGCAAGATGATGCGTCCTGTCCTTACCCTCTTGGTTGCCAAGGATTTCGGCCCTGTCAGTCAGTCCACTTATCACGCAGCCCTCACCCTGGAGATGCTCCATAGCGCCAGCTTGATTCACGACGATGTGGTTGACGAGAGCCACGAGAGGAGAGGACAGAAGTCCCTCAACGCTATCTACGACAACCGAGTGGCGGTGTTGGTGGGCGATTATATGCTCTCTTCGGCCCTGCAACACTCGGCTCTGACAAGCAACATCGATGTGGTGAACGCCATTTCACAACTCGGCAAAGACCTCTCTGAAGGTGAAATTCTGCAACTCTCCAACATCCGTAACCAGTCTCTGTCGGAGGCTGTTTACTTCGATATCATCCGTATGAAGACGGCCGCTCTGTTCTCCACTTGCGCCAAGATTGGGGCCATGACCGCTCCGCATGCGACAGCTGAGGAGATAGAACGCTTCCGCCTATTCGGCGAGAAAGTGGGTATTTGCTTCCAGATAAAGGACGATATCTTCGACTATTATAAGAACGATGCGGTGGGCAAACCTACTGGAAATGATATGATTGAGGGTAAGCTCACCCTCCCGGCCCTATACGTGGTAACACACACCGACAACAAGGAAATTGTCGATTTGGTTGTCAAGGTAAAGGACCTGAATGCCACACCTGCAGACGTGGAACGTCTCACCCAGTTTACCAAGGACAATGGTGGTATAGAGTACGCCGAGCAGGTGATGATGCGCTATAAACAAGAGGCGTTGCTCCTGCTCACCGAAGTGAAGAACAATGCTGTCCGTGAAGCCCTTACTGCCTATGTTACCTATGTCATCGAACGTGAGGTTTGAGCCTTCTGGCTTGTTATTCCTGTCAGCTCTTTTTCCGAGCATAAAATCAATACAAAAATGACCATAGTGTCTCGGCCCCGAAACCTATGGTCATCTTTTCTATCGCCTATGGGCTGACTCTTGCCAGCCTGCGAACTATCTTGTGGTACGTCTATCTGTTAGAAGAACTTCGTCTCTTTGCCTAGAATCTCGCTAAGCAATAGGTTCGCCAAACGGCTTGTACCGATGCGGAAGAGGCTGTTGTGGAGCCATTCCCTTCCCAGAACCTCTTTCACGATGGTGTAGTAGATGATGGCGTCCTGCACCGTATTGATGCCTCCTGCGGCTTTGAAACCCACTTTCCGGTTCGTCTCGTCGCAATACTCGCGGATGGCCTTACACATCACGTAAGCGGCCTCTGGAGTGGCTCCGGTCTCTATCTTACCTGTAGAGGTTTTGATGAAGTCCGCGCCCGAATACATCGCCAGGATAGCGGCTTTCTTGATGTTCGACGCTGTACAGAGAGCCCCTGTTTCCAGTATCACTTTCAGTTTCTTCTCTCCGCAGAGGTCCTTCAGTTCCTCTATTTCGTCGCACATGTCCTCGTAGTTGCCGCTCAGGAATTTGCCCACCGGAATCACGATGTCTATCTCCGTAGCCCCTTCGTGAAGCGCCATGGCTGTCTCAGCTATCTTCACCTCGGTGAATGTCTGCGATGACGGGAAACCTGCTGATACACAAGCCACGTTCACCTCCTCTACCTCCAGCGATTGGCTCACAATGTTGGCGAAACAGGGGTATACGCAGATGGCTGCCACGTTCTTCAGGCCGGGGAATTTGTCCTCGAAGTCGTTCACTTGTTCCGTGAATTTCAGTACGCTCTCCTCACTGTCGGTAGTCTTCAGTGTGGTGAGGTCGATGCAGTTGAAAAGGAACTTTTTCACCTCCATCGTGTTGTTCTCCTCTGCCTTTTCTATGAGCCGTTGCGTGTCAGTCTTCACCTCCTTGTCGTCCAGATTGGTGACGTATTTCTTCAGAGCCTCGTCGTACTTGCTCTGTTCAGCGCTTTCGCTGCGTTCTATTTCCAATTTTCCCATATTCTATGTCTTGTTTATCTGTTTATTACTCTTTATTGCCAGTCAGTTTGGGGTTGTTCTTGTGTCGCTCCTTGTCCCGTGCGGTCTTCTTGGCAAGGTTATTCTCGAAGGCTTCCGTCAGGTTCACTCCCGTCTGGTTTGCCAGGCAGATAAGCACCCATAGCACGTCCGCCATCTCGTCGCCAAGGTCGTGTTTCTCGCCCTCTTTGAACGATTGGTCGCCATACGTGCGTGCCATGATGCGTGCCAGCTCGCCCACCTCTTCCGTCAGTACAGCCATGTTGGTCAACTCGCTGAAATAGCGAACTCCGTAGGTCTTTATCCAGTTGTCGACAATGCGTTGCGCTTCGTCTATTTCCATTACTTTATCCTCCTTTATTCCTTGTTTTTAGTATCCATACAGATGGTCACTGGACCGTCGTTTATCAGTTCCACCTTCATGTCCGCACCGAATTCGCCTGTTTCTATCTGTTTTCCCAGCGCGATGCTCAGCTCGTCGCAGAAGCTGTTGTAGCGCGGAATGGAGATTTCGTGCTTTGCCGCGCGGATGTAGGATGGACGGTTCCCCTTCTTGTACGAGGCGAACAGTGTGAACTGACTGATGGCCAAAATGTCTCCTCCTGCCTCGATGATGGAGCGGTTCATCACCCCGTTGTCGTCGTCGAACACCCGGAGGTTGACTATCTTGTGGCAGAGCCATTCGATGTCCTCCTGTGTATCATCTTCCTCCACGCCCACCAATATCATGAATCCCCTGCCGATGCTGCCTTTTACCGCACCGTTGATGGTGACCGATGCCTGGCTGACGCGTTGAATAACTACTCTCATATCGTTGTGGTTTATTTGTTGCAAAGATAGTGACACTGCCGCTTCTATCCAATACACACGTAGCGGTTTATCGTTTTCTTTTCAATTCTTTGGCTCTAGTGCCGCCTATTATTTTCCTAACTGGGAAAATATTTTTCTCTGACTAGGAAAATTATTTTTGCTGACTAGGGAGATTATTCTGGCTCTGTGGGCGTATTTGTTCACCATATATTCTTCTGCAGAGAGCTTCATCTGTTCACCTACGACTATCGACCCTGTTCACGTTCGTGATCAGGTCTTGTTCACGTACGTCCTTATGTCGGCTATTTGGGGAAATTGGTGAACGTACTTTTATTTGGGGGTTGCGAGGCCTTCTTTCACGGTTTTCGCCTTGGCTTCGCCCACGACTTTTGCCAATTCTTCAAGCGAGGCTTCACGGATGCGTTTCACGCTCTTGAACTCACGTAACAGGGCAGTCTTGCTCTTCTCGCCGATGCCTTTGATGCTGTCCAGCGCCGATGCGGTCTGCCGTTTGCTGCGTTTATTGCGGTGGAAAGTGATGGCGAAGCGGTGCACCTCGTCCTGTATCTGCTCCAGCAAATGGAAGAGCGGACTGTTTTGTTTCAGTCCGATGGTCATGGCAGGGAAGCCGTAGAGCAGTTCGGCCGTTCGGTGGTGGTTGTCCTTTGCCAGGCCTGCGATGGGGATGTTCAGCTGAAGCTCGTCCTCCACCACCTCACGTACTACCTCCATTTGTCCCTTACCACCATCGGTAATGATGAGGTCGGGCAAGGGAGTACCCTCGTCAATGGCCCGTTTATATCTGCGTCTCACCACCTCTTTCATCGATGCATAGTCATCGGGACCCTCCACGGTCTTGATGTTGTAGGTCCGGTAGTCCTTCTTCGAGGGCTTTGCCTTCTTGAATACCACGCAAGCGGCCACGGCATCCGTTCCGCTGATGTTGGAGTTGTCGAAGCATTCTATCTGGTAGGGCAGACGTTCCAGCTTCAGCTCTTGTTGTATCTCCTTCATCAATCGGACGCTCTTCTGCTCGGGGTTCAGTTTCTCGGCCTGTTTCAGTCGGTCCACCTTGTATTGTTTCACGTTCAGCTGCGAAAGTTCCAGCAACTTCTTCTTGTCGCCCCGTTGTGGCACGGTGAAGGTGACGTTGCTCAGCTCGATGTCCACCTCGAAAGGCACGATGATCTCGCGTGACAGACTCTTGTAGCGTTCCCTCATCTCTATGATGCCCATTGTGAGCAATTCCTCTGTGGTTTCTTCCAACCGTTTCTTGTATTCGAACGTGAAGGCTTGGTTGATGCTGCCGTTGGTGATGTGGAGGTAGTTGATGTAGGCCGTCGTCTCGTCCTCTTCGATGGAGAATACGTCTATATTGTGAAGTGTGACGTTTACCACCTCGCTGCGGGAGCGGTACCCTTCGATTAAATCGTATTTCTCCTTTATCTTCTGTGCCTCTTCGAACCGCATCTCCGTTGCCAACTGTTGCATCTCCTCCACCATGCCTTGGCTGATGGCCTTGGTGTTCCCTTTCAGTATCTCCTTCACCTCGGCGATGTTGTTCATGTATTCATCGTGCGATATCTTGGCGATGCATGGTGCCTTGCAGTTCTTGATGTGGTACTCCAGGCAAGGGGCGAATTTGCCATGGCTGATGTTCTCTGGTGTCAGTGCCAGGTTGCACGAGCGGATAGGGTAAATCTTCTTGATGAGTTCCAGCACAGCGTACATCGATGGCAGATGGCTGTATGGACCAAAGTAGGAGCTTCCGTTGCGGACGATGCGCCGTGTCTTGAAGATGCGGGGAAAGTATTCGTTGCTCACACAGATGGAAGGATAGGTCTTGTCATCTTTCAGCAACACGTTGTAGCGTGGCTTGTATTTCTTGATGAGGTTGTTCTCCAGCAGCAGTGCATCTTCTTCGGTGTTGACCACAATGTAGCGGATGTCCGCTATCTTGCTTACCAACATCCGTGTCTTGTTTGAGGTGTGCTCCTTGCTGAAGTAGGAGTATACCCTTCGCTTCAGGTTCTTTGCTTTGCCCACATAGATGATGTTGCCTTCGGCGTTCAGGTACTGATAAATGCCAGGTCCGTCCGGAAGGTTCTGCACGATACCCTTCAGGTAGTTCTCCGTCTCTGTTCTATCTTTCTTTTCCATCCTTATGTGATATTATTCTATAGCCTTTTTATCGAATCTTCGCCATGCTTTTAACAAACCTCTGTAGGGCTAAAACCCCTATCATAAAACGGTTTCTTTGCGGATTGTTTCACGTGGAACAAATGAAATATGCCCGTTTTCACCGATTGTTTCACTTGCGGAGCAGCACGAGCAGTACGTTGATGTCGCTTGGGGAGATGCCTGGGATGCGGCTTGCCTGGGCAAGCGTCTCGGGGTCGATACGCTTCAGCTTCTGGCGTGCTTCGGTGGAAAGGGCGTTTAGCGTGTCGTAGTCGAACTTGCCCTTTATGCGGATGCTCTCCAAACGGGAGGTCTTCTCTGCGATGAAACGTTCCCTTTCTATATAGCCCTTGTATTTTATCTGTATCTCGGCCGCCTCCATAATCTCTCCCTTTCTATCGGTGATTTCACTCAGCACTTTAGCGAAGGGTTCTATGTAGTTGGCGATGTTCTCCAGAGTAATCTGCGGACGGCTGATGAGGTCCACCAGTTTGCAGCCTTGCTGCAGTGTGGTAGTCCCAAGCACTGCCAGGCCTGCGTTGATGAGCGCCGGCTTCACCGAGAAGCCCTCGGTGAATTGGACGATTCTCTGCACCTGCTCGCGCTTCTGCGCCATCCGCTGGTAGCGGTCCGTCTTGGCCAGCCCCAGGTTGTACGACCGCTCCGTCAGTCGCATGTCGGCATCGTCCTGCCGAAGCAGGATGCGGTATTCGGCACGGGAGGTGAACATGCGGTAGGGCTCGTCCACACCCTTGGTCACAAGGTCGTCGATGAGTACGCCGATGTAGGCTTCGTCGCGCCCCAGCGTGAAGGGCTCGCCGCCCACACAGTTGATGTGGGCATTGATGCCGGCAATGATGCCCTGTCCGCCTGCTTCCTCGTATCCGGTGGTGCCGTTGACTTGTCCGGCGAAGAAGAGGTTCTTGATAATCTTCGATTCCAGCGAGTGTTTCAGCTGCGTAGGGTCGAAGTAGTCGTACTCGATGGCGTAGCCCGGGCGGTAGATAACCAGGTCCTTGAAGGCGGGAATCTTATGCAGTGCCTCCAACTGTATGTGGATAGGCAGCGACGAGGAGAAACCGTTCAGGTAGAGTTCTTGGGTGGTCTCGCCCTCGGGCTCCAGGAAGAGCTGGTGTTGTCCCTTGTCGGGGAAAGTCACAATCTTGGTCTCTATGCTAGGACAGTATCGTGGACCGATGCTCTTGATTTGTCCGTTGAAAAGGGGAGAGTCGGGCAGTCCGTCGCGCAGCACCTGGTGCACGGCCTCGTTGGTGTAGCAGGTCCAGCACTGCAGTTGCTTCAGCTTGCGTGGTTCGCCCATGAAGGAGAATTGGTGGAAGTCCTGCTCGCCGTCTTGCGTGTCCATCAGTTCGTAGTGCACGCTGCGTCCGTCTATGCGCACCGGGGTGCCGGTCTTCATGCGGCCTGCCTTCACGCCATGTCGCATGATGGATTCGGTCAAATGGAGCGAAGCCGGTTCGGCCACCCGTCCACCTTGCAGCTGGGTGCGTCCGAAGTGGAGCAGTCCGTTGAGGAAGGTTCCTGCCGTCAGCACCACGGCCTTGGCATGGAAGGTCACATCCAGATAGGTCACTACTCCTGTCACCTCTCCGTTCTCCACCAGCACCTCTTTCACCTGGTCTTGCCAGATGTGGAGGTTGGGGATGTTCTCGAGCACCTCGCGCCAGGCCCAGATGAACTTCCCGCGGTCGCACTGAGCGCGTGGGCTCCACATGGCCGGACCCTTGGAACGGTTCAGCATGCGGAACTGTATGGCTGTGCTGTCGGTCACCAGACCCATGTAACCACCCAGCGCATCTATCTCGCGCACAATTTGGCCTTTGGCGATGCCGCCTACGGCAGGGTTGCAGCTCATCTGTGCAATCTTGTTCATGTCCATGGTAATCAGGCAAGTCTTCGATCCCAGGTTGGCTGCGGCAGCTGCCGCCTCGCAACCCGCATGGCCCGCGCCGATCACGATAACGTCATAGTTGAATTCCATCATTGTATCTCTTCCTTTCGTAACGTGGCGCAAAGGTATGAATTATTTTCGTTCATTCTCACTCACACGGCCCTTTGCTGGGAGAAACCGCTCCACATATTTTGTGCAAGTTGCAGCTTGTAGTATCTTTGCAGCCGAATTAAATAATAGTAAATGAAGACATTTGAAGAGTTAGGCGTTTCCGAGGAAATACTTAAAGCGATTAAGGAGATGGGCTACGAGACCCCGATGCCCGTACAGGAGGAAGTGATTCCCTATTTGTTAGGAAACGGAAATGATGTGGTGGCGTTGGCACAGACCGGCACAGGCAAGACAGCCGCCTTTGGATTGCCACTCATCCAGAAGATTGACGTAAGCGACCGAGTGCCTCAGGCGCTTATCCTTTGTCCCACCCGGGAACTTTGCCTGCAGATAGCGGGCGACTTGACCGATTACTCGAAGTATATCGACGGCTTGCGCGTGCAACCCGTCTACGGAGGCTCCTCCATTGAGACGCAGATACGTAACCTCAAGCGTGGCGTACACATCATCGTAGCCACGCCGGGTCGACTCATCGACCTCATGGAACGTCGCACGGTAGACCTCTCCACCGTACGCGACGTGGTGATGGACGAGGCCGACGAGATGCTCAACATGGGATTTACCGACAGCATCAACACCATACTGGCCGAGGTGCCCGAGGACCGCAACACCCTGCTCTTCTCAGCTACCATGAGTCCGGAAATCTCACGCATCTCCAAGAACTACCTCCACGATGCCAAGGAGATTGTCATCGGCGTGAAGAACGAAGGCAGCAAGAATGTGAACCATGTCTACTTCATGGTTCATGCTAAAGATAAATATTTGGCACTCAAGCGAATAGTGGACTATTACCCACAGATATACGGCATCATCTTCTGTCGCACCCGCATCGAGACGCAGGAGATTGCCGACAAGCTGATACAGGACGGCTACAATGCCGACTCGCTGCACGGCGAACTCTCCCAGGCGCAGCGCGACCTAGTGATGCAGAAGTTCCGCCAGCGCCACCTGCAGCTGCTGGTGGCTACCGATGTGGCTGCCCGCGGACTGGATGTGGACGACCTCACACACGTCATCCACTACGGCCTGCCCGACGACACCGAGAGCTACACACACCGCAGCGGACGTACGGGACGTGCCGGCAAGACGGGAACTTCCATCGCCATCATGAACCTGCGCGAGAAGAGCAAGATGCGCGCCATAGAGAAGATTATCGGTAAGAAATTCACGGCCGGCGAGCTGCCTACCGGCAAGCAGATCTGCGAGAAGCAACTGCTGAAGATGATTGACGAGATAGAGAAGGTGAAGGTGGACGAGGATGAGATTGCCGACTTCCTGCCCGATGTGTACCGCAAACTGGAGTGGCTGGAGAAGGAGGACATCATCAAGCGTATGGTGTCGCGCGAGTTCAACCGCTTCCTCGACTACTATAAGAATGCCCCTGAGATTGAGGTGCCCTCCGACTCACGTCAGGTCAAAGAGCCGAAAGAGCGTGGCGAGAAGCGTGGTCAGCGCAGCCGTAAGCCCGAGGCGGGCTATGCGCGTCTGTTCCTCAATATGGGCAAGACCGATAACTTCTATGCTGCTCAGGTGATAGACCTCGTAAACAAACACACCCGTGGCAAGAAGATAGAGATAGGCCGCATCGACCTGATGCAGAACTTCTCCTTTTTCGAAGTGCCTGAGGACCAGGCGGATGACGTAATCCGTGCCTTGGACAGGACCTCCGTAGGCGGTCGCAAGGTGGTGGTGGAACGTGCCGAGGAACAGGAGTCGGACGAGGGCAAGTCCCGTAGCCGTGCCAAGCGAGGCGATGCCGCTGAGGGCCGCAGAGAACGCCCCAGCAGCAAGTCTGGGGATTACGGTAAGGGCAAATCCGCCGCATACGGCAAGGGCAAAGGCGACGCCCGCAAGGAGAAGCCTGCCAAGGAGAAGTCCCGCAAGAAGAGCCGCGAGGAGCGCGAGTTCGTGCCCGCCCGTGCCTCCAAGAAGAAGGACGACTGGCGTCAGTTCTTCCAAGGCAACGACAAAGGCTTCAAGGACGACGAGCCCGACTTCAGCGAAGAGGGTTGGGCTGTGCGCAAACCCCGCAAGAAATAAGGTGCACTTAACGTTAGTAGGCGCATGCCAGTGGGGTACTTCTTAGAGCCCCCCGGGGTCGTTGCCCAGAGAAGTACTACTTCAACAGCCGATGAAGTATACTTCTCGGCCTGTTGAGGTAGTACTTC
The DNA here is from genome assembly GCA_963643925.1 of Bacteroidaceae bacterium. Taxonomy (GTDB): domain Bacteria; phylum Bacteroidota; class Bacteroidia; order Bacteroidales; family Bacteroidaceae; genus Phocaeicola_A. The sequence continues at coordinate 11,147 of CAVINS010000028.1, read as the reverse complement.
TTTTTTAGTGGGCTCTGGCTCATATTGTCACTTTACTTAGGAACTTTGTGGCCGAGCAAAGGCTCGCTTCCCTTAGCGGAAATACTTGCCGACGACGGGGAGCTGCTTCAGTGGCAAATCCTTGTGGAGGATGTAGGCTACAAATACGAGCAACAGCAGGGTGCGGACAGGCAACAGCAGCCACAGACTGCTGAACGGAATCAGCTCCGCCACGGCATAGAGCGCGGCCGCAAGCAGCACATATTTGCCGATGCCGACCAGATCGTAGCGGATAGGATACTTTCGTTGCCCTACGAAATAGGAGAAGAGCATCGCCACACCATAGCCCGCAAAGCCTGCCCAGGCGCACGCCATGTAGCCATAAACCGGCACAAACAGCACGTTCACACCGATGAGCACGGCACAACCCGCAAACGAGAAGTAGGCGCCCCAGCGGGTCTGGTCGATGAGCTTGTACCAAAACGAGAGGTTGAAGTAGACACCCATGAAGATTTCAGCTATCATCACGATGGGTACTACCCGCAGGCCCGACCAATAGTCCGGCGCCAGGATGTACTTCAGAACGTCCAAGTAGAACATCACCGCCAGGAAGGCTAACAGCGTGAAGATGACGAAGAATTTCATCGCCTTGGCATAGACCATCCGGCTGTCCGCATCCTTGCTCTTGCCGAACACAAACGGCTCGTAGGCGTAGCGGAACGCCTGCGTCAGCATGGCCATTATCATCGCTATCTTGCTGCAGGCACCGTAGATGCCCAACAGCTTCTGTCCCTCTGATGCATCGGGATAGATGTGGCGGAAGATGATCTTGTCCGCCACCTGGTTGAGGATGCCCGCAACGCCTAATATAAGGATAGGATAGGAGTAGCTGAGCATACGTCGTGCCAGACGTCGGTCGAATCCGGCCTTGAAATGGAGCTGTGGCACGAGCAGCACCATGATGATGGAGGTGCAGATGAGGTTGAACAGGAAGGCGAAGAAAACTTCCTTTCCACCGAGGAACACATAATAGACCACGTTGATGGCGATGTTGAGCACGATGAAGAGCATCTTCAAGGCAGCGAAGTGGAGTGCCCGTTGCTTGTAGCGCAGGTAGGCGAATGGGATGCTCTGAAAGGCATCCATCGCCACCACCCACACCATCATGCCGACGTACCACGGATGGTCTGAATATCCGGTGAATTGGGCTATTTGTGGCAGGAAGAGGGTGCAGAGCATGGCAAACAGCAGCGAGGTGGAGCCTACCATAGTCAGTACGGTGGAGTAGACCCGCCCGGGCTGCTCGTTCTCCTTGTTCACAAAGCGGAAGAAGGTGGTCTCCATGCCGTAGGTGAGCACCACCATCAGCAGGGCTGTCCATGCGTAGACTTCGGTGATGACACCATATCCTCCCGATGCCGCCGACATGGCGGCGGCGTACACCGGCACCAGCAGATAGTTGAGAAACCGTCCCACAATACTGCTGATTCCATAGATGGCCGTATCCTTGGCCAAAGATTTCAAGTTTGCCATAACGTGTGCTAGTTTATCATTCTATCTATCCGAAGAGGTCGCCCATCGGTGTGATGCGGGTGCGCCCCAGGTGCTTGTAGGCTAGCTCCGTCACCTCACGTCCGCGGGGTGTGCGCTTGATGAATCCCTCCTTGATGAGGAAGGGTTCGTACACCTCTTCCAGTGTGCCTGCGTCCTCGCCCAGTGCCGTGGCGATGGTGGAGAGCCCTACCGGTCCGCCCTTGAACTTGTCGATGATGGTGCAGAGTATCTTGTTGTCTATCTCATCGAGTCCGTAGCGGTCGATGTTGAGGGCTTCCAGGGCGAAGGCGGCTATCTTCATGTCGATGCGACCGGAGCCGCGGACCTGGGCGAAGTCGCGCACCCGTCGCAGCAGGGCGTTGGCAATACGTGGCGTGCCACGGCTGCGTGAGGCTATCTCGCCTGCCGCCTCGGCGTCGCAGGGCACGTTCAGTATGTGTGCCGAGCGCTGGATGATGTCTGCTATCAGCTCGTTGTCGTAGTACTCCAGGTGCAGGTTGATGCCGAAGCGGGCCCGCAGGGGGGCTGTCAGCAGTCCACTGCGGGTGGTGGCACCCACCAGCGTGAAAGGGTTGAGGTCTATCTGTATGCTGCGTGCCGACGGACCTTTGTCTATCATGATGTCTATCCGATAGTCCTCCATAGCGGAGTATAGATACTCCTCTACTACGGGCGACAGTCGGTGGATTTCGTCGATGAAAAGGACATCATTGGGCTCCAGCGAGGTGAGAATGCCTGCCAGGTCGCCCGGCTTGTCGAGCACAGGGCCGGAGGTGATCTTGAATCCCACGCCCAGTTCGTTGGCGATGATGTTGCTCAGGGTTGTCTTTCCCAGTCCCGGAGGGCCATGAAGTAGGGTGTGGTCCAGCGGTTCGCCCCGCAGACGGGCAGCTTCCACGAACACCCGTAGGTTGCTCACTACCTTCTCCTGTCCGCTGAAGTCTTTGAAGCTGAGCGGGCGCAGTGCGTTCTCAAAGTCGCGCTCCTTACCGGTGAGCTGTTGATTGCGTATGTCGAAATTATCTTCCATTGTCTTGCTATGATGCGTTAGGCAGTGCAAATGTATACAAAATCGGTTGAAAGTATCCTTGCTTTTGCTGTTTCGATAAAAAGTCCACTTTCTGTCATGGTTAAATAACCTTAAATTGGATGCCGTGACGGCAGATTACACAACCGTGACGATGGATTACACAAATTTAGATACCGATTCGCTTATTTTGCCCATGAAATTTCCTTTAGGGGAATAAACCGGTGCTTCGTGGGCCTCAGACCTGCCCTGGCACGACCATGAAAAATCTGATTTAACGTCTATTCTAGCCTCCTCGTAGGGGCCAGGATGCTTAAATAAAATAGAGACTAATTAAAAAACATTATGTTTAACCTTTAACAAAGCTTTATGAAACAATCAATTATGCTAAGAAAAGCACAAGGTCTGTTACTGGCTTCTGGCTTATTTCTTTTAGGTAGTTGTGCCATTGGCTATGATTCACCCAATGGTTTTGATGTTGGAGTAAGCAATACGCAGATGGTGACCCCGGATTCGTTCTCTTACTCCATTGACAAGACAGGTACCACAGCAACCGTCAGCTGGCCGCTCGTGTTGGGTGCCAAGTACTACGAGGTATCGTTCTACAATGTGGACGATCCCGAGAATCCCGTTATCGTAGGTGATTACGACAAAAAGTTGGTGGACGGCACCAGCATGAAGGTGGCAGTTGCCGAGGACTGCAACTACAGGATGGAAATCCGTACCATCGGTAATTCGGAGTTGGGTAACATCGATGACCCCGAGCCAGTGGTTCACTCACTGACCACGTTGGTGCAGTCCGTTGCCACCATCCCGTCGGGTTCGGACATCTACGAGTACCTGCAGACCAATCCGTTGGACGACTTGATTACTACAAAGAAGGAAGTGGCCATTGACTTGGAGGCCGGAGGTACATACACTTGCAGTGGTCCGGTGGACTTCACCAGTCACAAGATGACCTTCCGTGGAAACAAGATAAACCGCGCTACTGTGAAGATGGTCGGTGCAGGAGCTCTCTACACCTACTCGGGCCTGAAGATTAAGTTCCTCAACTTTGATTGTGCCGAGTCAACCGCCCAATCGTTGATCTTCATGAGCAACAGCCCATCTGATAACATCAAGTCGCAGAACCTGGGTAAATATTATCGGGATGGTAAGGTTATCTCGAACATCTACATGGTGGAAGATCCTATCTATATCTCCAGTTGCTGGATCAAGGACTTGCCGAATTCAATTATCCACGACAATGGCAAAGACGTTGCGTTTTGGAACTTCACCATCTCGGATTGTATCATCCAGGAGAAGAGTAATGGTAAAAATCCTTTCATCAATCTGCAGAAGAAGGGACGTATGATTAAGGAGATAGAGTTCAAGAACTCTACCATCTTCAATACGCTTGACGGAGGAAGTTACTGGCTCCGTTACAACAACCAGTCGAACGCCAATCCGACAAAGACTTTCGGAAACAAGACCAGTGAATACAGCAACAGCTCGGTAACGCTGACCAACTGCACATTCAGCAAGACCTTCTCAAAGGGTAAGATGGCCAACAACAACCGTAACAGTTCTACCAGTACCACGGTCAGCCGTTGCGTGTTCTACGATATCGCAAGTATTCGCCAGTGGTTGTCTTACGGTACTACGAAGAAGTATAGCTTTAACTTCTACTACGCCGTTACCAGTCCTGACTCATCTGACCCGACAACGAAAGACTCAGGCGGTGCGCCGTTTGCATCTACTTATGATCCGCAGTTCTTGGGCGATGTCACACAGTCGCTCGACCTGACACAGCCCAACGGTGGTGTCAACTTCACACCGGGCGAGCGCGAGATTATGGTGAACACCGCAGGCGACCCCAGATGGTTAGAATCAAACTAAAGTCTAATACCTAAATATAAAGTATAATGAATAAACGACATATCATATATAGCTTATGTCTGCTGCTGATGTTCTGCTTGTCGTTCCCAGTGAGCGCACAGAAGGCCCAGCAAGCTGTCCGCACGGTGACAGGAGTCGTTGTGGATGAGAACGGCGAACCCGTTATCGGTGCAACCGTTATTGTACAGGGTGCCAACATCGGTACCATGACCGACATGGACGGTAAGTTCACCCTGAAAGTCCCTGAGAAAGGAAAGATTCAGGTATCGTTCATCGGATATATGAAACAGACCGTGTCTAACCTCAACAATCCGAAGATTGTGTTGAAAGAGGACGTGAACATGATGGAAGAGGTGGTAGCCTTGGGTTACGGTTCCGGTAAGCAGAAAAACGTGACCGGCTCTGTGGAGGTGTTCAAAGCAGAAGACCTGCAAGACCTCTCCGTAAGTAACCTTTCAGAGGCCCTCGTCGGTCTGTCACCTTCCGTTCACGTGGACATGCCGAGCAGTGGCCGTCCGGGTGAGACGGCAACCATCACCATCCGTCAGGCCAAGCAGGCCGTGTCGTTGGTGCCTACGGGTGTTGACCAAGGCGGCCAGGCATGGGGTGGTGTAGCCGACCCGTCGCCGCTCTTCGTTATCGATGACTTCATCAGTACCGAGGAGGACTTCAACAACCTGGATATCGACGAGGTGGAGACCATCACCATCCTGAAGGATGCCTCCGCTGCCGTATACGGTTCCTACTGTGCCTATGGTGTTATCCTTGTGAAGACCAAACGAGGCGAGGCCGGTGCTCCGAAGATCTCCTATAATGGAACCTTCGGTTTCATCGATGCCATCAAACATGCCGACATGATGGACACCTACAACTATGCCCGCATCTACAATGCCGCACAAGGTGCTCCCAACAAGAAGTCGGGAACGGAGGACATGCTGCTCGACTACATCCAGTATGACGAGATGGAAGCTATGAAGAACCTCAACTACGACCTGCTCGACAAATACTGGTCTTCCTCACTGACCCAACAGCACAGCGTCAGCATCAGTGGTGGTACCGAGAAAGCTACCTACTTCGGCAACGTTTCCTACTACACACAGGACGGTAACATCGGTAAGTTGGACTACGACCGCTGGAACTATCGTGCCGGAATCAATGTCAACATCTCCAAACACCTGAAGTCATCGTTGAACATCTCCGGTAATTACTCCGGCAAGACCTCACACATGGCCAGTTCGGGCGGTAGCGGCAGCAACGAGGACTATTCGTACATGCTCTTCAACCCCCGCTATGTGCCCGACCAGATTGGTGAATATCCTATCTACCATTCCGGTATGAAGAACGACCCCTCGTTCAGCAACTACTATAACTACCAGTCACTCTATCAGTCGCGCAACAACAAGGTGCAGAACGACAACTCACTGAGCTTGCAGGCATCGTTGGAGTACAACTTCAACTGGAGTGAAATCCTGAAAGGTTTGAGCGTGAAGTTCACCTACTCCAAGAGCATCTCCAACAGCAAGGTGAACAACATCCGTATGCAGAATACCGTTTACCGTGTAAAGAACCGTGGTGGTTCGGGTAACCACTTGTACGTTACCGACCCCACTGTGCTCATCGACAACGACCCCGAGATAGACTATGACCCCGAGACCCTCGAAGGCTTTGCCTACACCTCGTACGACAACCTGGAACAGCGTATCCTCAACGACGGACAGAAATCGTACGTCAGCCGTACCATGTCGCGTAACGACAGCTACCAGATGAACTTCATGTTGATCTATGCCCGCAAATTCGGCAACCACGACATCAGCGGTACATTCTCTATCGAGAAGGGCGAGGATGAATCCGAATCCGTAGAGGCACAGGGTACAGCCCCTCTGACATTCACCGACGGACAGTCCGCTTCTCTCTCTGACGATTCGGAGAAGACCGTGAACTGGACCCGCAGCGAAGGTGGCCGTTTGGCATACATCGGTCGTCTGAACTATTCGTATGCCGACAAATACCTGTTTGAGTTCCTGTTCCGTTCGCAGGCATCCACCAAGTTCTCTCCGAAGAACTATTGGGGCTACTTCCCCAGCTTCTCCGCAGGATGGGTAATGTCTGAGGAGAACTGGTTCGACAAAGAGAAGACCGGCATCGACTTCCTGAAGTTCAGAGCCTCTTTCGGTATCCTGGGACGTGACAACGTGGACGCTTGGAGATGGTGTCAGCTCTACGACTATAAGGAGTATGGCGCACCTATCTTCGGTACAAACTACTCCAAGCAGTCGGGCAAATCGTTCAAGCTCCCCGAGAAATCGGGTACCAACCCGAACCTCCGTTGGGACAAGAACTACCAGACCAACTTCGGTATCGACATGACAATCCTCAACAACCGCCTCTCCATCACTCTCGAAGGATACTATACCTTCGCCCGTGAGATGTTCGTAACGCCTGCGGGTAGCAAACTGCCCGGTACAGTAGGTATCTATGCCGCTCCTGAGAACTGGGGTAAGATGGACTCCTATGGTGTGGAACTGCAGGCTAAGTGGAGACAACGCATCGGCAGGGATTTACGCTTGTCTTTTGGCCTCGGAACAGGCTATGACGACAACAAACTGTTGGAGGCCGCTTTCAACGAAGACCCGGGATTCGGCGACCAGGTGAAGGGCGAACGTTCTGACCGTGGTACATGGGGACTCTCCTGCATCGGTATGTTCCGTTCTTATCAGGAAATTGAGGAATATTTCCAGAAATACAACATCACCGACTACCTGGGCTTGGCCAAGTCTGAGGTTTATCCAGGTATGTTGATCTACGAGGATATCCGCGGTAAAAAGGATGAGAGTGGCAACTACACCGCTCCCGATGGCATCATCAGTGCAGAGGACGATGTGGTGCAGATTTCCCACCGCTCGAGCAACCCCTACAACTTGAACTTCAACTTCCAGGTTCAGTACAAGGATTTCTCCCTCAACGCAACGGCACAGGCCGAGTGGGGTGCCTACACCACCGTTCCAAGCAGTCTGAGAGGCGAGAGCTTCGATGACATGGAGACCCAGAACATATCTCAGTTGTGGCAAGACATGTTTATCTACGAGGACGTGAAGGACCTTCAGGGCAACGTATTGGCCAAAGCCAACGTGAACGGAAGCATGCCTAACCTCCGCTATTCGAAGATCAACAAACAGCAGTCCACTTTCTGGCGAATGAGTGCTGCCAAGATTATGTTGCGCAACATCACCCTCTCTTATTCGTTGCCGAAGACTTGGATTCGTCCGTTAGGTGTCAACAGCCTTCGCTTCAACGTGACCTGTCAGAATGCGTTCAGCTTCTACAACGCCATCCCTGGCGGCGTGTGGGATACCTTCGCCGGAAGCTACGGAAATTACCCTGTAACACGTAAGATTACCCTGGGTGTGAAAGTTTCATTCTAATTATTAAAACTGAAGTATTATGAAGATAAACAAATTACATAAAGTCGCTCCGGGACTGATGTTGGCATTGGGACTCTCCACGCTGGCAGGCTGTAGCGACCAGTTCCTGGCCGACAAACAACCTTATGGTAAGTTCGGTCCCGACCTTGTTTACGGTGACGAAAACTCTGTCAAGTTGCGTTTGAACTACATCTACGAGAAATCGTTGCCCTACTATGCCGGTTATGCCAACACTACCGACAACTTCTATCCCGACCTGTGGCCGATAGGCCTGCCCGACGAACTATCGAAGAACACCGAGGAGTTCACCGGTTACGGAGCATACACCAATCCCGCCAACGTGTGGAGCAACGAGAATATTCACAAGTTCTTCTTCTATGGCATCAACGAGAGCCCTTGGAAGAAAATCCGTGAGTGCAACGATGTCATCACCCGTGTGGATGAGAGCACATCACTCACCGACCTGATAAAACGACAGACCATAGCCCAGGCCCGTTTCTTCCGCGCTACCCGTTACTTCCGTCTGTGGAAACGCTTCGGTGGTGTGCCTATCGTAAACACACTGTTGAGTACGATGTACACCGACAGTCTCCAACAGGCCGTGTTGCGTAACTCTACCGATGAGACCTACAAATTCATGATTGAAGACCTCAAGTATGTGGGTGAGAACCTGCCTACCCGTTGGGAGGAAGAGGCTAACGACTGGGGCCGCATCACAGCAGGTGCAGGCTATGCATTGGCCGGTATCATTGCCAACTACTATGCCAGCCCTGTGTTCAACAGAGCCGATGACCGCAACCGTTGGCAGGAAGCCTACGACCTCAACAAGAAAGCACTGGAGAAACTGGAAGAGGGCAAGTTCGGATTGGCCTACGAAGGTAATCCGGGAAACAATGCCAGCAACTGGGCCAACATCTGGAATACTATCCTGTGCGACGACGGAACAGTGTCTGAGGCCGTCTATATGGCTATCTGCAACAACTCAGGAGCCGACAAACAGCTCAACAACTGCTGGGAACAGCAAATCCGTCCTTCCAACTGTAAAGGTAGTGCGTCTTTGACACCTACAGCCGAGATGGTGGATGACTTCCCCATGGCCGATGGTAAGCGCCCGACAGAAGTTGGAGCATATTCTTACGACAGAGTTTGTTTCTTCCTCAACAGAGACCCGCGTTTCTACCGTACGTTTGCATTCCCCGGTACAGAATGGAAGTTCGATGGAACCATTGAGATAGAAGAAGGTGATGAATCTTACCCCTATACCAGTGGCTCGAAATACCAGCTCTACAACATTGCCTGGTACAATGACGTGGCTGAAGCCTCCAACGAACGCAAGGGTGGTTTCTTCACCGATTATCTCGGAAATGGCGGCAAGACCGTGTATGTCCGTAAAAAATCACAGGATGCCGGTTTGGGCATGGCTGCCATGTACGACTACCAGAACGATGGTGGCTTCAAGTACAATGGCCAACCTGTTGTAGCCATCCGTTACACGGAGGTGTTGCTCAACTATGCCGAGGCTGCTTGCGGCATCGACAAGCTGGATGAGGCATGGAACGTGCTGGTACGTATCCGTCAGCGTGTAGGCTATGAAGGTGATTGCGGACTCGATCCCGCCATAAAGACAGACCGTGCGAAAATGTTTGAGGCCATCCTCTACGAACGCCGTATCGAACTGGCCTACGAAGGCAAACGCTTCGATGACTGCCACCGTTGGATGTTGTTCGATGGTGGTGAAGGTCAGGAAGCCCTCAATGCCGGATGGGGACTTACCGGATGGGGAGGCAACACTTGCACCTATTTGGGAGTCAAACCGTTGAATGACGTCTTGCTTCACCGCATAGAGCTTTATGTAGACCCTGCTATTTACATTGCTCCAAAAGAAAACCTGTATGACCCGTTCGACAGTATCTTCAGCAAACCGAAGGCTTTGACGTTGAAAGAGGATATGACTGCCGTTTCCACAGAGGATGCGGAAGGCAACATCACTTATACTTACGCCAATTCCAATGTGCAGAAGTTGGCTGACTTCTATCATACCAACCTGTTGAGAAAGGATGTGGAGACGATGGATCCTTACGACAAGAAGGACGAAGCCGGTGTGGTTATTGAAACGATATCCACGCCTGTATGGGATCCGAAACTCTACTTCATGGGACTGGGTATCGGTGATCAGGAGAACAACCCGCGCGTAGCGCAGACCATTGGTTGGGCAAGCCGCTATGGTGGCATGGGACTCTTCGATCCCTTGAGCTTGAATCCGAACACGGATGTAACGAATGTGACCACGAAAGAATCTGAGGTGGTCACACCTTGAAATAATTTCGGTTTTTTAATTAGGTAATCGAGAAAGGGTTCTGTCGTGAGACACAACCCTTTCTATACTAAAACTTTTCATTCCGTAGGATGAATGACATGAAATATTATTTCCATTCAAGTGGCGCAAATGGTTGGTCAGATACAGTACGACATTAACCAACGTCTGGAACAGAAGGACATTGCTACCTTTACTCCTTATCAGAAAAAGGTATATGATGTCATTTATAACCAGTTGGCCCGTAACGTGAAACAGGTAGATGGGAAAAAGCAACTCCATTTGGATATGACCAAAGAGGAGTGTAGGAAATTTGACTTGCACGATGCGTTCTACGATGTATTTGCCGATGAGTTGGACAGAGCAAACCACTATTTTGAGTCCACCCCGACCGATACCATCACATGGAATGCCTATTACAAGTCCTTTATTCTGAACGAATGGGATACCCCCAAAGTGGCAGAATGATGTAACTAGTTTAAACATTTCATAGATTTACATTAAGCGTTTTTCATTTTAAGTTAACAAAAACATCCAAAAGGGGTCCGTCTGGGAAGACTGACCCCTTTTTAAACTTTAGTTTGAGAATAGGTGTACTCAAATGTCGCAGCTTCTGTATTTTCATCCCATAACACAGCATCGACATATACTCCTCAAATATATACTTTAGCAAGATTTACCATTCTGAAGCAGATTTGTCGTCGTTATGTTTTATGGCGGAAGCATGTTTGCGCTTTGTTTGTTTTTGGCCAGCATTGCGTTCAAGTCTATGTTGCCTTAAGCACTCGCCAATCTTTGTAGGAATCATGTTGTCGGTAAGGTCATAGATAGATTAGAAAGACGCATATCACCCCGAGGCGTTTGATGAGGTCCTTGGGGTAGGTGGTAAAAGTTGCGTATCACGTTTCACACTAGGAATACGTCTTCATGTAGTCATTGTAGGCTATGGTGGCTGCATGAAGAGCTACCTGTT
>CAVINS010000027.1:0-42058 GCA_963643925.1 Bacteroidaceae bacterium | reverse complement strand
TCAGTTGGTAGAGCAACTGACTCTTAATCAGTGGGTCCAGGGTTCGAATCCCTGAGGGTGTACCAACCGAAGGTTCTGAAAGAAATTTCAGAACCTTTTTGCGTTTCTAGGAGTATTGATTGGGGCCGATAAGCTAGGGAGGAACGTACAAAATTTACGAGAATAGGAGTGCGACCATCCCTGTTCGTGGGCGTACGGTAGCAGACCTGGCTATATGGTGGGGGAATATAAAAAGGGAACCGGCATTGCTGTCGATTCCCTTCTTTATAATATAAAGGTGTAATATCGCTTAGAGGATATACTGCGAGCTGATGGACTCGTTGTTCATCACTCGGCGGATGGTCTCTGCGAAGAGGTCGGCAATAGAGAGCTGTTTCACCTTTGCGCAGCGGTTGGAGTAGGGGATGCTGTCGGTGAACACCATCTCCTCGAGACAGGAGTTCTGCACGCGCTCCGAGGCTGGACCGGACATCACGCAGTGCGAAGCGATGGCACGCACACTGGTGGCGCCTGCGGCTTTCATCATGTCGGCAGCCTTTGTGATGGTACCGGCCGTATCCACCATATCGTCCACCAACACCACATTCTTGCCCTTCACGTCGCCGATAATCTGCATTGAGGCAACTTCGTTGGCTTTCACGCGCGACTTGTTGCACAGCACCAAGGGTACGCCCAGATATTTCGAGAAGGTGCTCGCACGTTTCGAACCGCCCACGTCGGGAGTGGCAATCACCAGATTGTCCAACTTCAGTGACTGGATGTAGGGGAGGAATACCGAAGACGCATAGAGATGGTCTACTGGTACATCGAAGAATCCCTGAATCTGGTCGGCGTGAAGGTCCATCGTAATCAGACGGTCGATGCCGGCCACGCTCAGCAAGTCGGCTACCAGCTTGGCACCGATAGACACACGCGGCTTGTCTTTACGGTCCTGGCGTGCCCATCCGAAGTAAGGGATGACTGCTACAATGCTCTTTGCGGAAGCTCTCTTGGCTGCGTCGATCATCAGCAACAACTCCATCAAGTTGTCGGAGTTGGGGAATGTGGACTGCACAAGGAACACGTGGCGACCACGGATGGATTCCTCGTAAGATACGGCGAATTCACCGTCGGCGAAGTGCATAATATTCATTTTACCTAATTCGCACTTAAGACTCGTGCAAATCTTTTCAGCAAGGTATCTCGAATTGGTTCCGGAAAATACCATGTAAGATGCTTTATCGCTCATGTCTTTTTAATAGAAGTTTAATCTATTGATATATTTAATTTTGGTGGCAAAGGTATGAAAACTTTGCAACATACAGCGGACAAACCGACGGGAATTTCATCGGTGTCAGTCTGCCAGTCGTTTCAATACTCTGAAGTGTTCGATTAACTCTTTGTAGTCCATATTGTTATGGGCATCGAAGCGACTCCACAAATCGCCCATGATGGCTGCTCCGCCAAATCCGTAATCCTTTATCAGGGGCAGATTCTCGTCGGTGATGCCTCCCAGGGCTATCACCTTCTTGTCGATGATGCCCTCCTTGGATGCCTTGCGGATGTCCTCGGCGGAGTAGGTGGAGAGGTATTCCTTCTTGGAGATGCTGTCGAACACGGGGCTCATGAAGACGTAGTTGCACGAGCTCTTCTTCTTCTTTACCTCCTCAATGGAGTGGCACGAGCAACTGACGTGTCCTCGGTAGTTCTCGGGGGCCTCTGGGTTGCGGCTGTTCAGATGGATACCCATCAGGTTGAACTCCTCCTTCAGGTAGAAATGGTCGTGTGTGACAATCCGCTTCCTGTACTGTTCGGGGATGAGCGTCAGCAAGCGTTCCGAAAACATAGGAGCTGTGTCCGGCTTGCGTATATGAAGATAGTCGAGGCCTTCTTCAAATAGCGTAGTCAATATTTTATCCTCCTCTATAAAGAAAGAAGGAGTTGTTATCACTATTAATTTCATCGAATGTAAACAATCTCTTTAATTCAACTGAAACTAAGTTTATTGAAATCCATTGTCCATTCCCTTTCCGTAGTTTGTCACCTCCCCTGACCCGTGAAGTTTGTCGCCATGTATGTAGAGCCCGACCTATACGAAATTGGAATATCACAGACAAAAGTACAGATAATAAATGAGATCATCCTAACATTTTCCCAAAATATTTTATAGGAATATGGATATTCAGCTGAATATCAGTGGTCTATATGAGTTGTCGATGAAACTCCCATACATCTTTTATTGATTGGTAACCTCGTTGACAGTATTCACTTGCTCCCCTTTTTTCTGTTACATTCGCGGCATAGCATTTGGCAGTTGTCCTCTTCAGTGCGGCCGCCTTTTTTCCATGGGGTGATATGGTCACCCTCCATCAAGGTGATATCCAGTTCTTTGTTGCAGCGGGCGCATTTATGCCCTTGCTTCTCCCACACGGCCAGTTTTATCTTTTCGGGGAAAGCACGTAAGTCAAGGTAATGCTCATTACCAGTAAGTACATATGGGATGATGCCACTTTGTCTTTGAATCTCGTCATCCATCAGTAGTTCGGAAATCTCTTTCTCCATTTTTGTCACGTCCAGTGTGCGGCAATTGTAGGAGTCGTATAGTTCGGCCCAGTCCAACCCTTTCATTATCTTATGGAACTTCTTGAGACTGAAGTTGGTTATCGCCCAATTGAGCACGTTCTGGAAATAGGTCCACAGGTTGTTGGCGTTTGGGTCGTGTTGATGGCGCGACATGTAGCCAACGGCGGAAATGGGCATTCCCTCTCTCGTCTCGTGCGCAGCCATCCACTCCAACGCTTTCTTCAGAAAATCCTGCCGTATGGGTGCACCGTTAACCAAATCCTTCCCCAATCGGTAGGCACCACAGTTGGGCTTTGAGAAATGCCGTTTGGCATCACTGACGAATGGACCGGCATAGATGGCGTTGTTTATCTCCTGCTCGTTGAGTTGCTTGCCGGCTATGTTGATGGTTTTAAACCATTCCAATTTTTCTGACTCGTCACCTTCGCAGACGTAGATGGTTAGCTTGTAATCGAGTATCTTTTGTTGGATGTCTTTGGGCTGATTGAAGAAGTTTTTGTATTGGTAAGAGAACTTGCCGTCCACATACTCACAGAGGGAGAGCGTTCGTTGTTGACCGTCCATCACTTCGTAAGGGCATTCGGCATCATCGCTACGCTTTACCCAATACATAATGTTGAGCGGGTAACCGTTTAGCACAGTGGTTATCACCGCCTGTTGTTCCTTGTCGTTGTAGATGAACTCACGTTGATAGGCCGGACGAATGTCGAGTTTTCCGTCGTAGCCTCTGACTCCCTGTTCGTCGTTGTTGACATATCCCTTGGTTATCTCGCCTACAGTCACATTTATTTGCTTTATTGTCATCATAATGTTTGTGGATGTTTGTTCCGGATAAAGATTCTTTTGTATGCTGAATAAACGATTTCTCCATTTGGCCCTAAATAATAGGTCTTTTTGCAACCTTTCCCTTTGAGTACCGCGTTCTCATTTGTTTTGCCTCCAGAAAAACCTGTAGGTTTATCGGTCGCTCTTGTTATTTCTTTGTAATCATTGTACCTTTTTGTGTCTGGGCATAAATCATGACATCCTATTTGACTTAGCCCTAATACTTCAAACTGCTCCGGATTATATTTATCCAAGAAAGTTATGGGAACGCCCATAATGCCAGAATAGTCACATGGAATATCTGATGTCTTGGAAACTTCTATGGCATTGAAATTATCAAATGCGGGGTACTCGTCTGCGTTGTAGCGACATACTAAATCCATTTCCTCATGACGTTTGTTGTGATCCAGGTTTGTAAACCATCGGACTCCTTTAACGCGAATATAATGTTTCCCATCAGAGTCAATGCCACAACCGGCGGCATCAAGAGGGTAGTCATTTGGAACATAAAACTTCCGGTCGCCACTTGTTATACTAGGACCTATCCACATCTGATTATTTTGTATGTATGGAAAAATTTCCTTGCAGGTAATAGAATTCATGTTTCCTATTATTATGAACTTCTTCTTGTATTCCATCAGTTGACCGATGTATTCACGGAACAGTGAGAAGGGAGGGTTAGTCACCACGATGTCTGCCTCTTTGAGTAGCTCGATGCATTCCTTGGAACGGAAATCTCCGGTCTTCAATGTAGTTTTCACGTTTTTGTCGTTTTGTAACAGATAGCGTACATCGGCTAAATCTACAGCTCCATCGCCATTCTCATCCTTCACCTCCGTTATCTCAACTTTGTATGCGAAGCGCATCTCTTCTTCCTCCTCGTCGTCGAAATGAAGTCGTAGTTCGTTGCCGGTGATAGGCGAACCATTGTAGCAGCTACATATGAGCTTCTTCAACCCGAGTAGATTGAAGCGAATAGCGAAGTACTTAAAGAAGTTCCATCAACCCTGACCGCACCTCCTTGTTGGGAATGCCCAGGTGATAGGCTTTGGTCAATGGGTCGTATTTTTTGATGGTAAGATAGCCGCTTTGGTAGAGGAGCGGCAAGGCGTCGTTCATCTGTTCCGTGGGGCGGTTGAAGGCGGAGGCGAACGTGAACACTTCGTCCAGTTTTGTGACGTCCGTCTTGAATCTCCTCATTTGGCGGATGAGAAACGTGGAGGTGCCCGACTCGTACCAATAGTTGTCTATCTCACCGGAAGCGAACGCCTGCATCAGGCTGAAGGGGTTGAAGATGTCGGGGCTGTTCTTGCTGAAGTGATAACCGTCGTAGTTCTCTCTCAGCATGTTTTTTCCATCTCGGTCGCTGTCACGTTGTTCTTGGCGGCCAGGTGTTCGATGTCTTCTCTCATCGTGGTGGTTAGCTCGTCCTCGGTGATTTTCTTTTTTCCGCCTAAAGTGTGCGGAGATGAGCCATTATCGTGTACCTTTGCAGACAAACTAAAACAGTAATGGCGGAAATCAATTGTTTGTTTCTCACGTGGAATGGAATAGCTTCATGAATCGAATCGCAAACTATAATCCTTATGCAGTACATATCCCTATAAGGGAAGAGTCTGAAAGGCTTGGGGTAAATCCGCAAATTTTATATGGTCGATATATGCACGACACTGGCCTCTATTGGTTACGTCGTGTGTTTCCGACAGAAGTTAACTAGGTTATTAATATATAAACAACTTCAATATGAAAGGGAAATAAAGCAGTGAGAGACGAAAAATCCTATGGTCTTGAGCGATAACATAGGAACATGAAGGTTCACTTCGCGATGGCAAAACCTTAAGTCTCATAGATAGGCAGCAGGAGAGGACTGGGCTCTCCCAAAATCGTTAACGTGTTATATAATAAAGTGTGAAATGAATAAATTATATATGAAAATAAAAGAATATCTTAAATTGATAAGGAATCAGCAATCGTCTTTGTTCCCTGCGGAGGTGGAGTATATAATGAGTCATACCAGCAGTGGTAAAAACAGATTGTTCAGTGTGCTTTCACAAAGTGTTCAACGAAGAATGAGGTGCGATAATATGCATCTTATTGGTAGTATGCGGTTCACAAATGAAAATGGATTTCCAATTTTGGCTCCATACAATCCGGAAAACTTGAACTTTGAATTGTATTCTTATAGTGAACGCAAAAAACATAATGGTCATCCATGGGCTGTGCACTTCTTTCAGCATGATTACAAGTTTCTTAAAGCTATAACTGATGGACTTGAAAGGACAACTCAAGCATTGTGTGAATGTAGTGCTGTTTTTGCCCCGGATTGTAGCTTATATGTAGATGCTCCAGTTTTCATTAACAAACAGAACATCTTCAGGTCTCGTTTTGCTGCTGCTTATTGGCAGTCTTGTGGATTTAATGTCATACAGACTGCAAGTTGGGGTGATGCCAATTCCTTGGCGTATGCGTTTGAGGGATTGGCGGATAATAGTGTGACTGCGGTTTGTGGTATTGGACATGAGTTTTGCGAATCGGCAAGACGTTTATGGATTTATGCCATGAGAAAATTGGTTGAAGTGAAATCTCCAGCTAAGCTAATAGTATACGGAGGTGAAGAAGAACTTCCCGATTTTGGCGTTCCAGTGATTTATATTGAAGATTATATAACTAAAAGGTTTAGAAGAAATGATAATGCATAAGTTAAATCAAAAAGATGCTGCACTGTTTAGAAAAATGGCTATGCAGTACGAATCAGAAGAAGAGCGGGAGTTCTTTGAACAACTCCAATTTAAGGAAGAGCATGTCTTGACGGTTTCTCATGACCTCATATTGCATGAGGATAACAATGAGGATGGCATTTACATCGTCAGGTGTGAATATGAGGAGTATATCGTTGGTCAGGAGGATATACGGGAAGAACAACATGTAATGTGTCTGGCAGAGGCGCTGTCGCTGAATCTCAAAGAAGTCGGATTGCTTGAGAGGAATATAACACTTTTAGATTGGTTGCGTGGGCGTAATTATAAAGGCGTCGAGTATAACCATAACTATGATAAATTTTGAGCATATGGGAAATCAAAGGGAGTATATCGCGAGTGGCGGATTTTCGCAATACTTGTATGTGGATCATCCGGACTATAGTCCCAGGATTATGAATGGCGTACAAGCAAAAGTTATACGCTACATTGGAGATGGTCCTAAGGATCATACGGGACTACCGCAATACGCAGATACGTCAGATATGTATTTTCGGGTAGGAAAAGACGGAACTGTGACACAAGGTAAAGTTTATGTTGGTCGCAAGCAATGCATAGACTTTGATTGGAGTCATAGGCATGTTAACTCTGACGGTGAATCATTCCCAAAAGGAGTCGTTCATGTGCAAATTTATGAGGTTGATAGCAAAGGTGAGTCGCATCGGCTTTCTAAACGGGCCAGATATATGAATGAGGCAGAGATAACCAAATATGGACCAATCATTCTTGCATTCAATCCTTATGTGAAGTTTCGTCCATAATTGGACTGAAGGAAACGGGATGTGGAGTTGTCTTGTCATTTCGGTTGGCAACTCCTATCCTCCCTTCACGGTTACATTGACTCAATCTGTCCGGCGCAGGCTATTTTTCTTCTTTTCCGCCTAAAGTGTGCGGAGATGAGCCATTATCGTGTACCTTTGCAGACAAACTAAAACAGTAATGGCGGAAATCAATTATAAAGAAGAACTGAACGAGAGTCAGTACGAGGCGGTGCGCTACATCGACGGACCATCGCTGGTGATAGCCGGAGCCGGCTCGGGCAAGACTCGCGTGCTGACCTACAAGATAGCTTACCTGCTGGAGATGGGCTATGAGGCCTACTCCATCCTGGCCCTGACCTTCACCAACAAGGCGGCGGAGGAGATGAAAAACCGCATCGCCAAACAGGTGGGATGGGAGAGGGCGCGCAACTTGTGGATGGGAACCTTCCACTCTGTGTTCTCACGCATCTTGCAATGCGAGGGGCAACTGCTGGGGTTCTCGGCGAGGTTCACCATCTACGACCAGGCCGACTCGCGCAACCTGATAAAGACCATTATCAAGGAGATGGGACTGGACGAGAAGGTGTACAAGCCGGCAACGGTGCAGTGCCACATCTCCAACGCGAAGAACCAGCTGATGCTGCCGGCCGACTATGCCGCCGACGCGGAAATCTTCAAGATAGACCAACGGGAGAAGATTCCCGCCACACGCGACATCTATGCCAAATATTTCGAACGCTGCAAACAGTCGAACGCCATGGACTTCGACGACCTGTTGCTCTATACCTATATATTATTTAAAAGGTATCCCGATGTGCTCCAACGCTACGCCACCCGGTTCCGCTACATCCTGGTGGACGAGTATCAGGACACCAACCGGGCACAGCACCGCATCGTGGAGCAGCTGGCGACGGTGAACAACCGGGTGTGTGCCGTGGGCGACGATGCCCAGAGCATCTACTCGTTCCGCGGGGCGAAGATAGAGAACATCCTGGAGTTCACACGCCTCTACAAGGAAGCCAAACTCTTCAAGTTGGAGCAGAACTACCGCTCCACCCGTTGCATTGTGGACGCTGCCAACTGCCTGATAGCGAAGAACCGGAACCGCATACCGAAGACCGTGTTCTCGAAGAAAGAGCAGGGGGAGCCCATCCGCGTGACGGAGGCTTACTCCGACGTGGAGGAAGGTGAGATAGTGGTCAACCAGATACAACAGCTGCGCCGCAAGGAGCACGGGGCGTTCTCCGACTTCGCCATACTCTACCGCACCAATGCGCAGTCGCGCATCTTCGAGGAGGCGCTGCGCAAGCGTTCGATACCCTACCGCATCTATGGCGGTCTCTCGTTCTACCAGCGCAAGGAGATAAAGGATGTCATCGCCTACTTCCGCTTGGCGGTGAACCCTTCGGACGAGGAGGCCTTCAAGCGGGTGGTGAACTATCCCGCCAGAGGCATCGGCGACACTACGGTGAACAAGATCATCGTGGCGGCCTTCGGTGCCGGCGTCAGTCTGTGGGAAGTCATCTGCAACCCTATGCAGTATAGGCTCGACGTGAACAAAGGAACGCTGACCAAACTGCAGGGCTTCCGCGGTATGATAGAGGACTTCATCGCTCTGGCCGCACAGGAGGATGCCTATGCCGTGGGACAGGAAATCATCTCCACATCGGGCATTATGAAGGAGATTTATCAAGACCGTACACCGGAGAATCTCAGCCGGCAGGAAAACGTAGAGGAGCTGGTCAACAGTTTGCAGGACTTCTGCTCCTCGCGACAGGAAGAGGGCGATACGGCCGTGGCGCTGACCGACTTCCTCTCGGAGGTGTCGCTCCTCTCGGAACAGGACATGGACAAAGGGGCGGACGACGACAAGGTGACGCTGATGACCGTTCACTCAGCCAAGGGACTGGAGTTCCGCACCGTCTTCATCGTGGGCATGGAGGAGGGCATATTCCCGAGCCTCATGGCACAGAACCCTACGGAGATGGAAGAGGAGCGCCGTCTGTTCTACGTCGCCATCACCCGGGCCGAGGAACACTGCTTCCTGTCGTATGCCCGCAGCCGCTTCCGCTATGGCAAGATGGAGTTCGGCTCCCCCAGCGAATTCCTGCGCGACATCGACGAGGACTATCTGCAATTGCCTCAGTCTGCCACCCCGTTTGGCGAATCGCGCGGCCGCAACGACCAGCAGTTCCGCTCCTACCGCCAGTTCGGCACGCAGCGTGATGAGCCCCAGCGGACAAAACGGGAAGAACCTCAGTGGGCGAAGCCAAAGCCGGAACCGATGAAGCCCTTCACACCGCCGCGCAAGCTTACCCGCGTGTCCGCTTCGTCGGCATCAGCCTCACGTCCGTCCGCCGGAGCCGCCGTCTCGGTGCGCGAGGGACAGCACATCCGCCACGAGCGGTTTGGCGTTGGCGAGGTCACTCGTGTGGAAGGCACTGGGGAGAACTGCAAGGCCACCGTCGTGTTCCAAAACGCCGGCACCAAGCAGTTGCTGCTGAAGTTTGCCCGCTTCGAAGTGATAGACTGAACGACATCCCTGCCTAGTGACGGCAGCGACAGACTAAACCCCAAAAAGAAATTATGAACAGAGAACAGATAAACCAGGTGCCATCGCCCTGCTATGTGATGGAAGAGACTTTGCTGCGCAACAACTTGAGCTTGATAAAGCACGTGAAGGAGAGCGCCGGCGTGGAGATAATATTGGCATTCAAGTCGTTTGCCCTGTGGAAGTCGTTCCCCATTTTCCGGGAGTATGTCGACTACACCACCGCCAGTTCGCTGAGCGAGGCGCGCCTGGCCTACGAGGAGTTCGGCAGCAAGGCGCACACCTATTCGCCGGCTTACACCGAGGAGGATTTCCCCACCATACTGAGGTGCAGCAGCCACATCACCTTCAACTCGTTCGGCCAGTTCCACCGGTTCTTCCCCATTGTGCTGCGGTCCGCCGACCCTGCGTCGTGCGGCATTCGCATCAATCCCGAATATTCCGAGGTGGAGGTGGACCTCTATAACCCCTGTGCACCCGGCACACGCTTCGGTGTGACTGCCGACCAGTTGCCTGAGCAGCTGCCTGCGGGCATCGAGGGCTTTCATTGCCACTGCCACTGCGAGAGCGACTCCTATCAACTGGAGCGCACGCTGGTTCACATCGAGGAGAAGTTCAGCCGATGGTTCCCGCAAATCAAATGGCTCAACCTGGGCGGTGGTCATCTGATGACCCGCAAGGACTATGACGTGGCGCATCTGATAGGTCTGCTGAAAGGCTTGAAGAGCCGCTACCCTTGGCTGCAGATCATCCTGGAACCGGGGTCCGCCTTTACGTGGCAAACCGGCACGTTGGTGGCTTCGGTGGTGGACGTGGTGGAGAACCGCGGCATCCGCACGGCGATACTCAACGTGAGCTTCACTTGCCACATGCCCGACTGTCTGGAGATGCCCTACCAGCCGGCCGTTCGCGGGGCGGAGACGTTGCCTTTCGATGCGGTTGGCGAAGCCGGGCCTGGGGAGCACGTCTATCGCTTGGGTGGCAACAGTTGCCTGAGCGGCGACTTCATGGGCAGCTACCGCTTCGATCACGCGCTGCAGATAGGCGAGCGTCTGGTGCTGGAGGACATGATTCACTACACCACCGTGAAGACCAACATGTTCAATGGCATCCATCATCCCTCCATCGGACTGCTCCACACCGACGGCACCTTCGAGCTCTACCGCCAGTTCGGCTACGAGGACTACAAGAACCGCATGTGTTGACGGGGCGACTGTCAAATCGCAAACCCCTTCTTCGGTTTTAGATGCTGTAAAGGATTCAGGTGTCGTCACCTTTCGTGATTTGGTCAATGTGGACCATAACAAGGTGAAATGGACAAAGCAGTCTCTTACGGAGGCGCGTGATCTATTGGAATGTCTTGGCCTGACATTTAGCAGGCCAGTAAGCGACAACAAATATCTAGCAAGTGTTGCGGCATTCGAGCAACGGCTTGCGGAAGCTTTTTATGTAAATTCCTGTGATGAGGCGGAGGAGGAATTCCGGTTGCATCCTACGGGCATTCCATGGGGCGGTATGTATGGCCGAAGAGGGACCAATCCCAGGCTTGTATGACCTAAATGGAACTTATGGGTGGGACTGAACGGAAAAAAGTTCAGATTCTACTTTGTTGATATTCAGTAGGGTAGGGCGCATCGGCAAAGAAAAGTGATAGAAATAGTAAAATATTTCTTGGAAAAGTTTTGTGGATTGGCGGAAAACCCATACCTTTGCAACCGCAATCGAAAGAAATAATGACCGGTTGCGGTAGTTGCGGAAATAGCTCAGTTGGTAGAGCACAACCTTGCCAAGGTTGGGGTCGCGAGTTCGAGTCTCGTTTTCCGCTCCACATTTTGTCACCGCATTGCGGAAATAGCTCAGTTGGTAGAGCACAACCTTGCCAAGGTTGGGGTCGCGAGTTCGAGTCTCGTTTTCCGCTCTCAAAGGAGTTCTCATCAAGGGAGCTCCTTTTTTCATACCATCAATCGAAGGACCGGCGGCCCGACTCTGATGAGGAGTAGCCGCCGAAAGCCCCACATATGTGTAAGTATATAAACACCCTTTCTTGCAACCAATACGAAATGCAATCGAAGCCAATGAGGGCTGTATACAATACACCCATGAGGCGTTCCTTGTTGCTTTGTTCTTGACTGTCAAATGAGTTTGCGACCTGACTTAACATTGTTTGATATAGATGTGTCAAAGAAATCCGCTTTCGCGTGATTTTTCTTGCTAAAAAGTTTGTTTCTTCAATGATTATTCGTATCACTACAAATGCAAAACTGTGTATAAAGGCTATAACACGGCTATTCTATCGTGTAACGAGCTGGTGGCGATGTGACAAAGAGCCAAGGCTCAACGGGCATTGGGCCAAGGCTCATTTTTTCTCATCCTTGCGGACTCGGAATGGAAGGCGGCAGGTGCGCGGTCAATCCCCCAATGAGAGCAGAATCTGCACGATGCGCTCGGCGGACTTGCCGTCCCAACGCTCGGGGATGGAGCCTTGTTTCCATTGGTCGTGCTTCAGTGTCGTCAGGGCGAGGCGCAACTCCTCGGCATCGGTACCCACCAACCGGTTGGTGCCGATGGTCACGGTCTCGGGATGCTCGGCATAGTTGCTCAGCGTGATGCACGGGATGCCAAGGAACGTGGCCTCCTCGGCTATGTTGCCGGAGTCTGTGACGATGCACTTGGCGTGGCTCTCGATGTAGCCGAACTGCAGATAGGGCTGCGACGGAAGCAGGTGGAAGTTGGGGGCCGTGAGCCCCAGCTCCGTCAGCCGCTGCGCCACATACTCGTGTACGGGGGCCACTATCGGCATGTGGGTCACCTTGTCGAACAGCGTCTGCATGAGCTCGCGGATGGTGGCCTCGTCCTCGAGCAAAGCCCGGCGGTTGAGGGTGAGCAACAGATATTCCCCGTCCTGCACGCTGTGCTCTGCCAGACAGGCGGGACGCACGAAGCGGTTGTGGTTATGGCGCAGCGTGTCCATCAGCAAGTTGCCCACGAAGTAGACTTGCTCTTGCTCGGTGCCCGTTTGGTTGAGGTTGCGGTTGGCCACCATGCCGGCGGTGAACAAATAGTCCGACAGACCGTCGGTAATCATGCGGTTGAGCTCCTTGGGCATGTCCATGTCGAAGGAACGGGTGCCGGCGGCGATGTGTGCCACCTTCAGTCCCATCTTCTTGGCTACCAGCGAGCAGGCCATGGTGGGGGTCATGTCGTCCACCACCACCACCATGTCCGTGGGGTTGGCTCTCAAATCTTCGGCAAAGGCCACCAGGATGCCTGCCATACGCTTGAAGAAGTCCGTGCCGTCCACGTTGAGGCAGACGTCGGGTTGGGGCATGCCCAGGTCGGCGTAAAGCGAAGTCTCTATGCTCTTGTCGTTCTGCGGACCGACGTACACCAGCCGGTAGTGGAGGTCGCGGCCCTGTGCGTCGGCATCGTTGATGGCTCTCACCAGTGGAGCTATCTTCATGAAGTTGGGACGTGCTCCGGCGATAATCGTTACTTTCATACGTTATAATCTTTTCATTGTTAGGCTGTGCCCCGAACGGTCTGTCGCCGCCCCACCGCGGTCTGTGGACACACGGGTGATAGTCAGCCGGTTACCGGGGCATCGTTAAGTCGGGGCAAACTTACGTAAAATGCCTGACATGGCGAATGCTTTTGGACGAAAAATCTGTCGCCCCCACGGCTATGACTGGCAGAAGTCCTTCAGCTCGCAGTATTCGCAGGAGTCCTGGAACTCGGTCTGGCCGAAGGGAATCCGGTCGTCGAATATCTCGTCGATGAGGCTGTGGAGCCTGTCGCGGAACTCCTCGTTGTAGGGCTTGAAGTCCGTCACGAGCTTCTTTTCCTTGTAGGTGCCCAGGCTGAGGGTGGGCGAGTAGTTCTCCTGGGCCGACTTGTGGATGTAGAACAGGGCGGGCGACACGGGCAGCGGCTGTTTCTCCGTGAGTATGGCGGCATAGAGGAACGTCTGGAACACGTGCCCCGCATGGTCCTTCGATGGGGTGAACAGTTGCTCGATGTTGCTCACCGTGTGGGGGGTGCCGCCGGTCTTGTAGTCCACCACGCGCAGGGTGCCGTCCTTGCAGTCCAGGCGGTCGATGATGCCGCCCACACGCACCTTGGCCGTTACGTCGCCCGCCGGCACCTCGAAGGCCTCTTCCACCCAATGCTCGGTACCCTCGATGGTGAACGGGGCGTAGGCAGCGTCGCACTGGAGCAACTGCCGTAGATACTTCGTCAGCACCTCGGAGTTGATGAGCTGCAGGCCGTTGTACTCGGGTTTCTCGTCGGGACCTATCTTGAAGAACAGCTCCTTGAAGGCGTCGTCCACATAGCCCTGCAGACGGACGCGGTCCTTCAGCAGGGTCTCTATGTCGCTCTTCGTAACCAGATTGTTCGTGGCGGAGAGGTCTTTGTAAACCCGCTCTGCCGCCTTGTGGAAGATGTTTCCGAACATGGCGCTGTCTATCTCCACGGTGGCGTCGTCCTTCGTGCGCAGTCCTGCCACGTGGAGGAAGAAGAACTTCAGCTGGCAGGTGAGGTAGGTGTTGAGTGCCGATGGGGAGAGTACCCTCGACTTTTCGCCGGTGAATCTATGGAGCAGGCGTCGCATCACTTCGGGTGTCTTCGTCACGCTGAGGCTGTCGGCCAGCTGCGGGAACTGACCTGCCGTGATGAACTCCTTCCGTATCTCGTGCATACTGCCCTCCACATCCATCTGCAGCATGAAGCGCGACTTCTCGCCCTTGCTGCTCTCCGTGGTGGTGGAGTTGTAGAGCAGCGACACCTTCTCCGCCCGTTGCATCAGGCGGTAGAAGTAGTAGGCGTAGACGGCGTTCTTGTGCTCCACCAGGGTCATGCCGAAGGCCTTGCGCAGGTTGTAGGGGATGAACGAGGTCTCGCCGCCAGCCTTCGGCAGGTTTCCTTCGTTGAGCGAGAGCACCGCCACGTGGCGGAAGTCGAGGTTACGGGTCTCCAGCACACCCATCACCTGCAGGCCGATGGCGGGCTCGCCGTGGAAGGGGATGGAGAGCGATGCCAGATAGCGCGACAGCAACCGCAGGAAGGTGGCGGACTGCAGTTGCAATTCGCCCGCCTCGAGCAACATGCGGAAGCGGCCGATGGCAGTGTAGACCTTGAAGAGCGACCCCTCGTAGAGCGGGTTCAGGAAGTCCGTCGGCCGGTGCCCGGCATCCTGCTGGCGGAAGGCCAAGGCCAGCGATTTCAGTATGTTCTCCAGATAGACGCAGAGTTGCAGATTGCCTTGGCAAGGGGTGAAGAGCGTCGTGAGCTCCTCGTCCACTTGCAGTTCCGACGGGAAGGGGTAGAAGCGGTTGCGCGAGCTGAGGTTGTCGAGCAGCTCCTGGGTCTTGGCGGAGAGCTGTTGCGTGTAGGCATGCTTCAGCACCGCCGCCACGGCCTGGTAGTTGTAGCGTCCCGTGTCGGCATTGAAGCCCTGCAGCTGCAGGTTCACCAGGTTGTTGACGAAACTGTAGACCGGTGTCTGCACCAGGGGGAATCCCATGGTGATGTTCACATGCTTCACCACATCGCCCGGCAGGGAGTGGAACACGGGCTGCAGCAGCGACTCGTCGCACAGCACCACGGCCGTCTCCGACTCCTTTCCGGTGAGGTTCTCCCGCAACCATCCGGAGAGGTAGCGGGCCTGTATGTTCTCGCTCGCCGCCTCCACGAAGTGTATCTCCTTGGGCCGGGCGTAGTTGTCGAAACATTCCTCGGGCAGGGCGGATGGGAACTCGCGTAGGTTGCGCCGTATGAACTCCGCCGCCTCGTGGTTGGGCGTGTTGAGGTAGGTGACGTCGTAGTCCCAGTAGAACAGGGCGCGGCCCATCTTCTGCAGCGTGCGGAACAGGCGTTGCTCCACTTTATTGAGCACGTTGAAACCCACAAACACGTAGGTGTCGTAGGCCAGCTCGCCCTCCTCGAGGTGTTCGGACGCCTCGCGGTAGAGCATGCCCTCGTAGGCGATGCCTTTCTGCTGGAGGCGCTGGCGGAAGCCTTCGTAGATGTCGCCAAGCACGTTCCACAGCGAGATGAATCGTTGCTTCAGCTCCGTCACCTTGCTGAGTGAGAAGTTCTGGAAGAACTGCTGGATGGCCTCTTCCTGTTCCTTGCTGAGGAAGTCGAGCCCCTCGAGGTCCTTCAGTGCCTGCAGGTTGCCGAAGAGGCGCTTGGAGTCCACCAGGTTCTTGTCCACATCGTCGAAGTCGGCTATCAGCAGCTCGCCCCAGAAGTAGAAGTCGTCCAGCGTCTCCTGGCTGTGGGTGCATTCGACAAACACTTTGTAGAGCTCGCACACCAGCTCGATGGTGTCCGCTATCTCCCACGGGGACAGGGAGTGGAACATCTCGCTGATGGTGATATAGTTGGGTGCCCACACCGGCTGTCCGGCCTGCTGGGCAAGATATTCGTTGAAGAAGAGTCCGGCACGTTTGTTGGGGAACACGATGGCCACGCGAGACAGGTCGTTGCCGTACTTTTCATATAGGTCTTTCGCTACTGATTTCAAGAAGGGTTCCATAGTTCGCTCTTGTTTATTGTTGGGGATTGACTTTCTCTATTTCGTTCTTGTAGACGTACCACAGGTAGCCTTCCACGTGGGCATAGCCCATCTGGCCGAGCAGCTGCATGTATTCCGCCACCTGGCGGTGATACTCCTGACGGCGCTTGCCGAACTTGAAGTCTACCACCACCACCTTGTCGCCTTGTGTCATCACGCGGTCGGGGCGGCGGGTCAGCAGTCCCTGGGGGGTGTACTGCAGGATGGAGCACTCGTTGTAGAGCCGCCACTCGTGGCTGAACCAGTGGGCCACGTTGCTGTCCGTCACGGCCTTGCGCACCAGTTGCCGTATCTCGTCCAGCGAGCGTGAGGTGTCTATCACGCCCTCGAACTGCAGCTGGCGGAGCACCCCGTCCACATCGTCCAGCGTGTGGATGGCGGAGAAGATGCGGTGCAGCAGTTTGCCTCGGCGGATGTACTCCTCCTGCTGCTCGGTCTCGTCGTCGGCGTGGATGAACTGTGCCGACTTGTTCGACTGGCGAAACTCGATGGCTTTCGTGTAGGAGGTCATCGCCACCTCCGTCTTCACCGGGGGCTGCAGCAGGCGGTTCGTCACCGTCTGTTCCCTGCGGGGCTTCGAGACCACCAGCTCGCCCACAGTGTATTGCTTGCCCTCTGGTGCGTGCAGGGCGTTGTATATCAGCTCGGAGGCGATGTAGCGGTCGTCCTTGTGGGGCTTGGTCCACACGATGAGGTTCTTGCCGGCACGGGTGAAGGCCACGTAGAGGAGGTTGAGGTTGTCTATCCACAGCTGCAGGCGCTCGTAGGCGTACTCCTCCTTGAAGACGGAGTCGCTCATTGCGGCGGAGTATCCCACGGGGATGAGGTCCAGCTCGCTGAAGGGCGGTTGGTCGGTGGAGCACCACAGCAGGTTCTGCTTGCCCGCCTCGGTCTCCAGGGTCCAGTCGCAGAAGGGGATGAGTACGGTGTGGAACTCCAGTCCCTTCGACTTGTGGATGGAGAGGATGCGTATGCCGTTGAGCTCCCCGGAGGGGATGGTGGCCTGACAGAGCTTCTCGTCCCAGTAGGTGAGGAACGCCGTCAGGTCCGACGAGTGGTCCTGCAGGTACGTCGTCACGCGGTCGAGGAAGGCATAGAGATATGCGTCCTGCTGTGGGAGCTTGGTGAGTTGGAACAGTTCGACGACCTTCTCCGTCAGTTCATAGAGCGGCATGAGCCGCAACAGCCGTTCGTTGGCGGTGAACTCCGCCGGCAGGTAGTTGTCCAGCTCTTCTTCCCAGAACATCTGCGGGGTGAGCTCTACTCCGCAGATGGCCTGTTGGTAAGCCACGGTCAGCTGTGCCTTCGAGATGGTGTCGCTGCTGTCGGCCAGGTAGCGCAAGGTTTTGATGATGAGGTTCACCGCCTTGGAGCTGTCCAACCGGAAGGCCAGGTCGGAGACGATGGGGTAGTCGGGATAGTGCAGGCTGAAGTAGTCGGCTATGATGGGGATGAACTTGTTCTTGCGGATCAGTATGGCGATGTCGCCGAGCGTCACGCCCTCCTCCACCAGCTGGTTCACCTTCTCGCCCAGTTCCCGCAGGGTCTGTCCGTTGTAGTCGGTGTCCTCCTCGCGGGGTTCCACGAAGTTGATTTCCACGTAGCCCTTCCGTTCCGTCTTTGGCGAGCTCTGCTCCAGCTCGTTGTAGGCGGAGACCAGTGTGTCGCAGGGTTCCCCCGTCTCGTGCTCGTACATCCCCTCGAGCCAGTTGCATGCCTCGCGGAAGAAGGTGTTGTTGAAGTCGATGATGTTCGTCTCGCTGCGTCGGTTCACGGTGAGTCCTTTCTGTCGGATGGGGAAGGGGCCCAGTGTGGACTTCAGTCCGTTGAGGATGCTCCAGTCGCCGTTGCGCCAGCGGTAGATGGACTGCTTCACGTCGCCCACGATGAGGCTGTTGGTGCCTTGCGACAGACCTTCGAGCAGCAGCATCTTGAAGTTGACCCACTGCATGCGCGAGGTGTCCTGAAACTCGTCTATCATCACGTGGTGGATGTTGGTGCCTATCTTCTCGAAGACGAACGACGAGTCGCCGTCGTCCATCAGCTTGCAGAGCAGGTTGTTGGTGTCGGAGAGGAGGAAGCGGTTCTCCTCGTGGTTCAGCGTACGCACGGCCTCGTCGATGTGGCCCAACAGGCGCAGTTGGTTGAGGTAGCGCAGCGACAGGTGGCACGAGTTGATGGTGGTCAGGTGCTCCACCCGGTAGCTCTCCGCCTTGCGGAGCAGCGGCATCAGGGTGTTGGCCGCCAGTGGAACGATGACGTCCCGCTTGGGGGATTTCTTGGTGCACCAGGCCTCCTCGTCCTCGTAGCAGGCGGCCATGGTCTTGTTCACAAGGTCGTTGCCGTAGAGCCCGTTGCGCAGTTTGTTGAAGTAGCTGGCTATGCCCGATTTGCCACGGATGAGGTCGTCCACCTGCAGGCCGCTGTTGTCCAGCAGGGTGAAGAACCGTTCGCCGTATGCCTTCAGGTTGGCGCTGATCTCCTTGGCGGTCAGTGTCAGCGTCTTCTTGTAGTCGGTGATGAACTGCGGGTTCTGCAGCTTCTGCCGCAGGGCGTTGCCCCGCTCCTTGTACACCTCGTTGAAGATGTTGCGCCCGAACTCCTTTATCTCTTTGTCCACGTGCCACTTCTTGTCGTCGGCCAGCTTCTCGTCGATGAACTCCATCAGCCATTGCAGCACGGGCGAGTTGCGCTTCAGGTTCTCTATCAGCTGGTCCACTGCGGTGTCGAGCACGTCGTTGTCGTCAAGCGAGATCTCCAGATTATGTCCCAGACCCAGCTCGCGCGAGAGGTTCTTCATCACCGACTGGAAGAAGGAGTCGATGGTCTCCACGCGGAAGAAGTTGTAGTCGTGGATGAGGAGCGACAGGGCGGTCGCTGCCTTCTGTCGGATGGTCTCCTCGGAGAGTCCCGTCTCCGCCTCGATCACGCCCAAGTAGGCTTCGGACCCTTCGTCGTGCACAGCGATGCCGTACAGTTGGCTCAGGATGCGTTCCTTCATCTCCGCCGTCGCCTTGTTGGTGAAGGTCACGGCCAATATGTTGCGGTATCCGTGTGGGTTCTCTATCAGCAGTTTGATGTACTCCACAGCCAGTGTGAAGGTCTTGCCCGACCCCGCGGAAGCTTTGTAAACGATAAGTTCAGAGGTACTGTTCATAGTTTCTTTGTGGATAGCTGATTGCTTTCCATCCGACTAAGGTAGACCAAATATATGGGGTGGACAAATATTCCATCGTATTTCTTTCGGATGAGGGCGCTTTTCCACTGCTTGTGACTCTTGCAGTGAGGGTATCCAAGCCATGCTGCCGAATTTTTTCTCAAGGAAAGGACTGTTCTTTCCGTCTGGTCTGACCCCACTTGACGTGGAAATGCGATGCTTCGCAGGGCGCGATACAATACCATTGTCCGGACCGATACAATCGATTGTGTTGGCCTGTACAATCGATTGTATGAGCCGATGCGAACGATTGTATGGAGGCTTGCATGCCGTTGCCTCGACGGGGGGGCGCAGACGGACTGTCCGTCGCTATTCCGGGGCGATGACTTTCGTATTTCGCTTTTTACGTTTACCTTTGCAAGGCAATCGGTCCGGAGTGCGGAGAGGGGAGGGGCTTGGCCCCTTGCCAACCGACAGTCCTGAAGGACAAGTCCGGACGCAGTGCGATGTTTAACCCAATAAAGAGAATGATTATGGAGAGTGTAAAACAAAGAAGATCGATACGCAAATATGCCGACCGGGATGTGGAACCGGCATTGTTGAACCAACTGCTGGAGGAGGCCTCGCGGGCTTCCACCATGGGAAACCTGCAGCTCTATAGCGTGGTGGTGACGCGCGACAAGGCGATGAAGGAGCGCTTGGCTCCGGCCCACTTCAACCAACCCATGGTGACGCAGGCCCCGGTGGTGCTGACGTTCTGTGCGGACTTCCACCGCACCACCGTCTGGTGCAACGAGCGCAAGGCGGTGCCGGGCTACGACAACTTCCTCTCGTTCGTCAATGCCTCCATCGACACCCTGCTGCTGGCGCAGACATTCTGCACCCTGGCGGAGGAGAAAGGCCTGGGCCTCTGTTACCTCGGCACGACGGTCTACTGTCCCGACCTCATCATCAAGGAGCTGCAGCTCCCCAAGCTGGTGATGCCGCTCACCACCGTCACCGTAGGCTATCCGGCGGAGCATCCCGCACAGACGGACCGTCTGCCACTGGAGTCGTTCGTCCACGAGGAGACTTACCGCGACTATACGCGGGCCGACATCGACCGCCTCTACGCCTACAAGGAGTCGCTCGAGGAGAACAATTTCTTCGTTCGCGAGAACCAAAAGGATACCTTGGCGCAAGTGTTCACCGACGTCCGCTACACCAAGAAGGACAACGAGGCCATGTCCGCCACCTTCCTGCAGACCCTCCGTCAGCAAGGGTTCCTCGACTGACGGCATCACGCACCTATAGCATACCCCGCGTACGCCTCGTCATGAAACGGCAATCGGGTAGGCGGAGAGTGGTGTGGCTCTGCGCCTACCCGATTGCGGGGGAGTATATCGGTCGACTGAGAGGGGGCTATTCGTCGACTTCTATCATTATGATTGCCGGGTAAGACTGTTCCCACGTGTCGAATGACGCTTTGGCTTCTTCGCTCACATAGACGGTGATGTTGCTGCATCCATCAAACAAAAAGCTACTACTAATAGTTGGCGCATTTCTGTTTTTCGTCATGTGAATAGTTCTTAGATTGGTGCAACCACTGAAAAAAGATTCTCCAAAACAGTGAACACTTTGTTCGAAAGTGACATTTTCCAAACTGGTACATCCCAAGAATACTCTAGATTGGCCGGATATACCACCATCTCCTCCAATTGTTACGGATGTCAGACTGGTGCAATTCTGAAATACGCCACCTCCTAATTTTGCATTATTTAACCCCGACACGAAGGTTAAACTTGAGCAACCCTCGAATGCTGACGAACATATCTCTCCATTTTTATCTATATCGCAATTAAAGCTAGTCAAACTTGTGCAATTTTTGAATGCACTATCCTTTATCGTTGTTACTGGACCAGAAGCACCTACAGTCCGCAATTTGGTGCAACCATTGAAAGCATCTCTTCCAATCTCTTCGAGCTCCCTGTCGATATAAACGTAGGTCAAACCTGTGCAACCATAGAAGGCTTTATCCGAAATCCTCTGCAAATTGCGACCGAAATTCATGTCGGTCAGGCCAGTGCAACCGTCGAATGATTCGGACATGATCTCCGTCACTTCGTTGGGGATTGATGATATAGCCAGACTGGTGCATCCTTTGAAGGCTCTCTCTCCTATCTCCTCCAAGTTCTTCGGAAGCGTCGCGGTAGTCAAGGCGGTGCATCCGTTGAAGGCGTCGGAGCCAATGGTGGTCAAGCTCTCCGGAAGCGTCGCGGAAGTCAAGGCGGTGCATCCCTTGAAAGCATCGGAGCTGATGG
Source organism: Bacteroidaceae bacterium (assembly GCA_963643925.1). GTDB lineage: Bacteria > Bacteroidota > Bacteroidia > Bacteroidales > Bacteroidaceae > Phocaeicola_A. The sequence continues at coordinate 20,569 of CAVINS010000027.1, read as the reverse complement.
TGGTCAATCCCTCCGGGAACGTCACGGATGTCAGTGCGGTGCAACCGTCGAAGTCATCGGAGTTAATCGTGGTCAACCCTTTGGGGAGCTCCACGGAGGTTAGGGTGGTGTTGCCCTTGAACATTTCCTGTGGTAATGATGTGGTGGTCTCCAGCGTCACCTCCGACAGGTCCACCGTGGTGACGGCGGTGGTTGTGTTGCTTAACGTCGTCTTAAGGTCGCTCAGGTCGCTCGCGTTCATCACACCGGTAATCTTCAACTCGCTGCCGTTGTCAACGGCGGCCTCTATCAACTCCGGCGTCAGTTCGCCCTCGTTGGCAATGTACACCGAGTGGTTTGCCGTATTGGCGGATGTGGTCATAGGGTCGAAGACTCCTTTGATGATGTCTCCTTTCGTCCAGTCCGCCACCTCGACGGACTTTACTGTGGCGGCTTTCTTGCCGATGGTCAACCGGTAGCTGTAGCTCTTTCCGGCCTCTGTGACGGGGATGCCGGTGATGGGCAGTTCAATCGGTGCCACTGTTGCATCATCTCTTTCGGTCACATAGACGGTGATGAAGGTCTTGCTGGCCTCTGCCTTTGCGTTGGGCAACAGCAGGGCGTAGAACTTGCCGTCGGTGTGCTTGTAGGATGACACCCCCTGTGGAGTAGCCAATAGCTGCGGCGCACCGCCGACTATCTCTGTCGCCGTGGCATGGAACTCGACGCTGGTCACTTCATATTTGTCACTCGGGAATTCGTCGTTGTAGCTTATCTGGTCGATGACCATGCGCACCGTTTGGCGTTGCATAGGCAGATTCACCTGGGCGGATTTCGTCGAGGAGGTCTTTCCGGTCATATAGTCCGCGTACGCCAAGTCGTCCAAATCGGCAAAGATATACGGCATCGTGAATGTGGTGAACGACGCCCCTTTCTTCCCGGCAGGGTAGAAGGCGCGAAACTCCATCGTACCGTTCTCGTCCCACCGAAGGTACTTGTCCGACTCGGGGTTCCAGTTCGTGCCGTCGAAGGTGTAGACCACAGCCTGCTGTGAGCCTGTTTCCACGGAGACCTGGTCTCCATTGTTATACTGTGCTTGCTCCGTCTCCGTGCCGATGGGGTTGCTCTTCAGCGGCAAAGCCGTAGGTTTGCCCACCTGTGCGCTGAAGTGCACGGCATTGTCGTCGTTGCGGTAATCGGAGAGGAAATCATCGTTTTCCGAACAGGCGGCGAATGTCATGGCCGCCATAGCCAAAGTCCATATCGATTGTTTCATCATATCTGGAGGTTACGTTAGTTTATCTTGTTCTTGTGACCCAGTCCGTCACTAAGTCCGGGTAAAGATAGACCAAATATGTAGACCCGGCAAATTTTCTCCTGTATTTCTTTATGGTAGAGGCTATTTTTCTTGGAGATGCCCCTTTGTTGAGCGAGGGATGCCAGGCAATGACGTCGATGGACGAGGAAATGAGTATGCGCTGCCGGCAAGGCAGCAGGCTCAGGCGAGCTGCTGCTCTATCTCCTGCAACTGGAGCTTCAGGTTCTTGTCCACATCCAACTGCCGCTTCACTATCTTGCAAGCGTGGAGCACCGTGGCGTGGTCCTTCTTGCCGATGTGCATGCCTATCTGTGCCGACGAGGCGTCGGTGAGTTTCTTGGCCAGGAACATGGCTACCTGACGGGCGGCCACAACGTCGCGCTTGCGCGACTTGCTCTGCAGCGAGAGCGGCTCCACGTCGAAGTAAGCGCACACCTTCTCCACGATGTTGTCGATGGAGAGCTGCTTCTTCTCCTCGATCTTCGTGATGCGTCCGATGACCGAGTGCGCCAGGTCGAGGTCCACCTCCTTGTTGTAGACGATGGAGTAGGCCATCAGGGCGTTGACGATGCCCTCCAGGTCGCGCACACTTTCGTTCACGTTCTCGGCGATGAAGTCCACCACCACTTCGGGGAACTTCAGTCCGTCGCGGTACATCTTGTTCTTGAGGATGTTCTTGCGCAGCTCCGTGTTGGGGCGCTCCAACTCAGCCAGCAGTCCCCACTTGAAGCGGGTCAGCAGGCGGTCCTCCATGCCTTGTAGCATCACAGGCGAGCGGTCCGACGTCATGATGAGCTGCTTGCCGTTTTGGTGGAGGTGGTTGAAGATATGGAAGAAGGTGTTCTGCGTCTTTGTGGCGCTGGCGAACTCCTGTATGTCGTCGATGATGAGCACGTCCACGCCCTGGTAGAACCCGATGAAGTCGTTCACCGTGTTGTTGCGCACGGCGTTGGTGTACTGCACCTGGAAGAGGTGTGCCGACAGGTAGATGACTTTCTTTTGGGGATACAAGGCGCAGATGCGGTTGCCGATGGCGTTCACCAGGTGGGTCTTGCCGATGCCCGATGGTCCGTAGATGAAGAGCGGGTTGAAAGCCGTCTTTCCCGGGCTCTGTGCCACCGTCTCCGATGCCACGCGGGGCAACTTGTTGCTGGAGCCTTCGATGAAGTTCTCGAACGTGTAGTCCGCCTTCAGGTATGTCTCCCAGTTCTGTTGCGGAGCGGGCTGGGGGGCCACCTTGCGCGTGTCGCGTGCCTCGTTTGCGGGTGCGGGTTGGTTGGAAGTCTCGTGAGTGGTAGAGGGGATGGTGATAGTGCCCTTGTCGGCAGCCTCCACTTTGGGTTGGGCGGCCTCGTTTCCCATGGCGATAGAGTACATCAGTTGGGTGCCTTGTCCTATACCACGATACAGGGCGGCACGCATCAAGTCGAGAAACTTCTCCTCGATGAACTCGTAAAAGAACTGTGTGGGGACCTCTATCGTAAGGATCTTGCCCCGCTCGTTCTCCTCGTATTTCAATGGTCTGATTGGCACAAACCACGTATGGTATGTCGAGTCTGGGACATTATCCTTGATAATGCGCAGGCATCTGTTCCACAACTCAACAGGGTCACTCTTTATCATAGTCTATCACTCCGTACTAATTCATTTGATTCGGATTGCAAAATTGGGAATCTTATTCTAAAAAAACAAACGCCCTTAATCTTGCGAAATTCTTATTTCCAATAATGGGCTAGTTTTCAGTCTTTTAATAATTACCCTACGGATAGCCTCGAAAAAATTGTTTTGCTATTCTCGAACACTCTGACAATGAGCAGGTTGTGGTGATTGGTCGCCATCTTACGGTCCTTGTCAAACATTCTTCACACAACTCGTTGAAGTGCTTCTACTAAGCACTTACGGGCGTTCGGTGAGGAGGCATCGTAGGTATGTCGTTATTTGTATAAAATCTAAATTGACCTCGCCTCGTGCTTTCAGTTTCGTTCGTCTACTTATCCTTTTTGCCGAAGAGCGAGAAGTGGACGTAACGCTTCGGGTGTGCCTGCAGGTCCTCCAGCAGCGATGCCGCGTTGTGGGTGGTGGCGTTCAGGTTGTGGTAGATGGCCGTGTCGTTGAAGAGCAGTCCCAGCGAGTTGTCCTTGCGGTTGAGCTTGTTGGTCAGCAACTGTATGTTCTGCATCGTGGAGTCGGCCTTCTGCATGGTGGATGCGAAGTCCACCTGCTTCAGGTTGTCGCTGATGGTGACGAAGTTGCCGCTCACCGTGTTGAGGTTGCCTGCCAGCGGCTTCAGGTCGCTCTGCATCATGCGGTTCAGCTCGCCGGTGGTCTTCTCCAGGTTGGCTGTTATCTGCTCGGTGTGTTGCAGTGTGCTTCGCAGTGCGGGGTCTGCCAGCAGGGCGTTGAGTGATGTGGCTATGGAGTCGAGCTTCGGCAGTATCTGCTGTATGGTTGGCACCAGGGTGGCTGCCGCGTCCATCAGTCCGCCGTTGATGCGCCCCGGCACCGTGTCGCCCGGCTGATGGAAGCTCTTCGCCTCCTTGTCGAGCATCAGGTACATCTTGGTGGTGCCTAGCATCTCGGTCACCAGTTCGCCGTGGCTTCCCTCGGGCAGACGGAAGCGCTTGTCCACCTCCACCATCACCACCACGTGTCCGGGGCTGTTGTAGTTGTAGGTGATGTCGCGCACGATGCCCAGGTTGAATCCGTTGGCATAGACCGGGCTCGAGACGGTGAGTCCGCCGGCGTTCTCAAACTCCACATAGTAGTAGTTGGTGGCTTTCAGCATGTTGATCCCCTTGAGGAACCGTATGCCGAAGAACAGTATGGCAACCGTGAAGATTGCCGTGATACCTATCTTGACCTCTTTCGTGAACAGTTTCATTATTGTCGTGTTTTATTTTTGTTTCTTGCTGTTATATATACGTATGGCCTCGTTGATGTCCATCTTCACCCCGTCGCGGAAGGCCACGACGAAGGCTCCCTTGAACTTGGCGGCCATCTTCTTTCTTGCCTGCTGAATCTGCTGGTAGTCCCTGCTCTCGCCGTATGTGTACTTGAAGAGTCCTTTCTCCTTGTAAAAACTGACGGGGCTTACTCCCTTCAGTTGCGGATCGTTCGTCTTCAGCTGACGGCCTGCCGCCATAATCTGCACCTTGAACACGATTTCGCCCTGTGCCGCGGTGGACTCTGGCTTCGCATCGGCTCTTGCCGGGGTGGGGGATTTCGCGTCGTTGTCAGGCTCTGCTTTCCCAGCGGCCGAGGTCTTCGGGTCGGCTTTACCTGCGGCATTGCTTCTTGGTTCTGCCTTATCTGCGGCGGAAGACTTCACGTCTGTCTTCGGCTCGGACTTACCAGCGTCGGCAAACTTCGGCTCTATCTTCGCTGCCGTGGACGACTTGGACTCCTTCTTTCCTGTTGTGGAGGACTTGCCTCCCGCCTTGGCAGCGGAAGATGTCCTTGTGTTGTTGGCAGCTAAGTCCGTTCGTGAAGCTGACTTATCCTTCTGACTTTCGGCCTTGTCCGCTTTCGCTGTCTGTTTGGCGGACTTCTCGTCATCGGGTGTCGGCTCCGGTTCGGGCTCTCTCAGCGTTATCGCTTTGCCGTTCCCTTTCTGCACGCTCTTGTAGTTGAGGATGGCTTGGCTTATGCTGCGGCTCATGGCGTTCACACCTGCTTGTGAGGTGAGGTATTTCTCCTCCGCAGGGGTGGAGATGTATCCCAGCTCTATCAGTACGCTCGGCATGGAGGTGGCGTGAAGCACCAGGAATCCGGCTTGGCGCACGCCGCGGTCCACGCGCTTGGCGGTGTTGCGGAACTGCTTCTGAATCATCGACGCCAGTTGCACGCTTTGGCTCATGTTCTTGTCCTGCATAAACTCGAAGATGATGTAGCTCTCAGCCGAGTTGGGGTTGAAGCCCGCGTACCGCGTCTTGTAGTCGTCCTCTATCAGAATCACCGAGTTCTCTCGTTTGGAGACTTCCAGGTTCTCCTGTGTGCGGTGCAGTCCCAGTGTGTAGGTCTCCGTGCCCATGGTGGTGTTGCGTCCCTTGGGCAGTGCGTTGGTGTGGATGGAGACGAAGAGGTCCGCGCTGCATTTGTTGGCTATCTGTGCCCGGTTTTGCAGCGTGACGAACACGTCCTTTCGTCGGGTGTAGACCACGTTGATGGAGGGGTCGCTGCTTTTCAGCAGTTTGCCCACCGCCAGTACGACGCTCAGGTTGATGTTTTTCTCTTTGGCTGTCTTGCCTATGGCTCCAGGGTCGTTGCCGCCGTGTCCGGCGTCCAGCACCACCGTGAAGTCTTTGCCCTGTGCGGGTGTTGCCAGTGAGGTCATCCATCCGGCAAGGGCTGCAATCAGTAAAGCTCTGAAGTATGTTGCTCGCATTGTTTCTCGATTTGTGAGGCAAAGGTAATGCTTTTTACCCAATCCACAATGTTGCGTCCCGCTTTTGGCACAATTCATCCCATTCTTCCTTATTATATATAGGGGCGTAACAGTGTAGAGGTTGGAGGGGTCGAGGCCCGCACCGTGAATATCCGCTTGCTTGGGCCGTCGTGGACGGGTTAAAGACGTTCTTTGTAGGAATTTCTCCTTCTTGCTATCTATCAATGTGTTGCGTCTATTGTAGCTACAGTGTGGCATGAGCGGTGGAAAGATATTTTCGGTTTCCAGTGAAAAAAGTCTCCGAAAAGTTTGGAGGCTACCAAGAAATGCGTACCTTTGCATCGCTTTTGGAAACAATGGGATATGGTGTAATGGTAACACTACAGATTCTGGTCCTGTCATTCCAGGTTCGAATCCTGGTATCCCAACTTAGAGTAATGCTCTGTTAGTTATTAAGGATACGTCGCTAGTCATTAGCGGCGTATTTTTTTTGTATCTGCACATGTGGGGGGCTGGCGGAGCGAACGGACCAAGGGCTGTCAGGATGGAGCGGAACGATCATATACGAACGACGAGGCGGTCCGTCAGGATGGAGCGAAACAAAATGGACGGTGAAAGGAAAAGGCCGGGAGGGGAAGAATCCTCCTTTTGCCGCTAGGCATCTAAATTATTTAAGAAAGCATCTCACGGAAATAGGAAGGCATCTCGTCGAAACAGGAAGGCATGCGGCGGAAGCGACGTTGGGAGGGGTACTACGGACTACCGAAGTCTGCTTGGCGAGTGAGCTTGAGGATGATGAAGCAAAGGATGGAGCGGCAAACGTTGCGGTAAATGACAGAGAAGAGGGGTGAAGCAATAAAAAAGGATGCATCCCTAAGGATACATCCTTTTTCAGAACAAAATTTTATTCGTTATGACCTATTATGCTTCAGCTTTTGCGGTTGCGGGGATAACAGAAACGTAGCTTCTGTCCTCGCGTCCTTTCTTGAAACAAACAGTACCGTCTACCAATGCGTAGAGTGTGTGGTCGCTGCCCATACCGATGTTGTTACCCGGATGATGAACTGTACCTCTCTGACGAACGATGATGTTGCCTGCCTTGCAAGCCTGTCCGCCGAAAATCTTTACGCCTAATCTCTTACTAGCTGATTCGCGGCCGTTCTTAGAACTACCTACACCTTTTTTATGTGCCATTTCTTTCTGATTTTATTGATTAAGCAATGATTTGTTTAATAGTTAACTCAGTGAACTGTTGACGATGTCCGTTCAGTTTTCTGTAACCTTTTCTTCTCTTCTTGTGGAATACGAGCACCTTCTCGCCCTTCACAATCGGGCTTTTGATTTCGCAAACAACCTTAGCGCCTTCTACTGTAGGAGCACCTACGGTCACGGCACCTTCTTTGTCTACCAACAATACTTTCTCGTACTCAACAGTTGCGCCGGCTTCTGCCTGTGCGATGTGATGTACAAACAGTCTCTTGCCCTCTTCGGCTTTGAACTGCTGTCCGTTAATTTCTACAATTACGTACATTTTGACTTTTATAATTAAACGGTTTCTCCGCCAGGTGAGTCCCTGTCTCTGTGGACTGCTTGCTTCTACCCGCACGGACTAAATCGGCCGCAAAGTTACGCATAGTTTCTGAACCACGCAAACCCTTGCCCGATATTTTTTTTCTTTCCTCTTACCGGATTGTCGTCCGAAGTAACTCCGAAGCATAATCCAAGCCTGTTTCGAAGTCTCCATGACGCTTGAATGGGGAATCCCATGGGGAGAGGTCGGAGGAGGGAGGGGAGAAAGCAACGTTTCCCACACCGGTCGGATTATGGGGAACGACTTATACCTTGTATATTTAAATAGGTATAGCCAAAGCCTCGTCGGAGCAAAGTCAGTCTGCGAACTGAATCCGGTTCGAATCTTCTTCGAATCTCGTCTGAATTTTCTTCGAGTCCCGCTCGAAAAGGAATCCCATGGGGAGAGATAGGAGGAAGGAGGAAAGGTGAGAAAAGTAACGTTCCCCACACCGGTCGGGGTATGGGGAACACACTTTATACCTTATTATATATATAGGCCTCCACTAGAGGTTGTGCTCCACCAGATAGCGCTCTGCCTCGATGGCGGCTTTGCAACCGCTGGCGGCGGCTGTGATGGCTTGGCGGTAACGCGGGTCGGCCACGTCGCCTGCAGCGAACACTCCCGGCACCTTGGTGCACGGTGTAGCACCCTCGGTGATGATGTATCCGGTCTCGTCCGTGTCAATCCACGGCTTGAAGACATCGGAGTTGGGCTTGTGGCCGATAGCGAGGAAGAATCCGTCGATAGCAAGGTCGTAGCGTTCCTCATCGGGTTCGCCTTTGCGCTTCACCAGGTGCACGCCCTCCACACCGTTCTCGCCGAAGAGGCCCACAGCGTTGTGCTCGAAGAGTACCTCTATCTTCGGGTTGTTCAGTGTGCGCTCCTGCATGATCTTCGACGCGCGAAGATAGTTCTTGCGGACAATCAGGTAGACCTTCGATGCCAGACTGGCAAGGTACGAAGCCTCTTCGCAGGCTGTGTCGCCACCGCCCACCACGGCCACCACCTTCTTGCGGTAGAAGAATCCGTCGCAGGTGGCGCAGGCGCTCACACCCATGCCGGCATATTTCTTCTCGTCCTCCAGTCCCAGGTACTTGGCTGTGGCGCCGGTGCTGATGATCACCGTCTCTGCCTCTATCACCTTTTCGTCATCGATGGTTATCTTGTAGGGCGCTTTGCTGAAGTCCACCGCCGTGACGATGCCGTTGCGGATGTCTACGCCGAAGCGTTCTGCCTGTTTGCGCAGGTCGTCCATCAGCTCTGTGCCGCCGATGCCCTCGGGATATCCGGGGAAGTTCTCCACCTCGGTGGTGATGGTCAGCTGTCCGCCCGGTTGTATTCCCTCGTAGAGGACAGGCGAAAGGTTAGCGCGGCCTGTGTAGATGGCCGATGTGTAGCCGGCAGGGCCGGATCCGATGATAAGACATCTTACTTTTTCATTACTCATAGTTATTCTTGTTTTAGTTTTATATTTCGTTTTGTCTTTAATCCATTTGGTTCTGACCCGAGACCCTCCCACGTCCATCGGCCGGATATCCTCGAATCGCCCCTCATCTTGTTTTAGTTTTATATTTCGTTTTGTCTTTAATCCATTTGGTTCTGACCCGAGACCCTCCCACGTCCATCGGCCGGATATCCTCGAATCGCCCTTTAGTCTCGGTCGATTTATCGGAATGAATTTTGTTCGATAATCTTCCGTTCTGTCAAATCCGACCTTCTCTTGACTCCCGTCCGCCGTCGTCATCCGTCCTGCTGGGCGCGTCGTTGGCTAACGTCTTTTACCATCACCGCAGGTCAATGATCTCCGCTTGCGGATAGAGCTTCGTGTTGAGGGTGAACTTGCTGTCGTAGAACTTCTGTCCGTTGGCGAAGCCCGTCACCTCCACCACCTGGCGGTGTCCGTCCGTCATCGCTATCTCTATGGCGGTGGGCTGATGGCTTTGGCAGGTAATCCAAAGCAGAATCCGCTTGATGTCCGACCGCTTGTTTTGCGGGGTCATCTCTATCTTGTATGTCTTCTTCCCCTTGTAGGTCACCGTGCCCGCTAGCGAGCAGTTGTATCCCTTGCGGTAGAGGTGGATGAACGTGTAGGGGTGAACCAACTGCAGCTCCTCCTCGGTAGGCTTGCTGATGTTTATCTCCTCGCTCTCGGTCAGATAGGTCCATTGCGTGGTGCCGTTGAACCAAGTGGTGATGCCCGGTGTCTCCAGCAGGAATCGGTCGCCCTTCATCGAGAGCGTGCCGTTCACCTCGCCTATGGCGCGGTTGTTCTCGTAGTTGCTCAGCTTGAAGGTTGCGCGTATGCCGTTGTCCTTCGTCAGCAGGGCAGACGTCTTGTCGAGCACCGCCTTCGCTTGCGCGGCACTTTGGGCGAATCCCGTTGCCAGGGAAAGCATCATCAGGCAAAAGCCGATTAAATATCTTCGTTTCATCATTTCGCTTCTTCAGTTTCTATTATACTATCGAGTTCGTTCCGTCTCTCGAACTTCCGTTCTCCTTTCGGATTACCGACTTTTCTTATTATTATACTATCGAGTTTCTTCCGTCTCTCGAACTTCCGTTCCTCCTTTCGGATTCTACTCTTCCTATTATTATACTATCGAGTTTCCTCCGTCTATATCATCGGGTCTTTGGGAGTCTTTCCTCTTTCGGGTTCCGTTCCGTTTAGTGGTTAAACTCCTTCAGGTTCTGCAGGCGCATCTCCAGGTCGTCCTCGCTGATGCAGAGCACCTCACGCGGCTTGCTGCCTTGTGTCGGTCCCACGATGCCAGCCTTCTCCAGCTGGTCCATCAAGCGGCCCGCACGGTTGTATCCGATGGAGAACTTCCGTTGGATGAGCGATGTGGAGCCCTGTTGGTTGATGACGATGAGCCTTGCCGCGTCCTCGAACATCGGGTCCAGATGGTTCAGGTCCACGTCCGCTGCGCCGCTGCTGCCGCCTTCTTCGTCCGGCATGTCCGGTTCCGGCAGGATGAACGCGTGCGGATAGCTCTGCTGGTGGTTGATGTAGTTGGCTATGCGCTCCACCTCCGGTGTGTCCACGAAGGCACACTGCACACGCACCGTGTCGCTGCCTTGCAGGTAGAGCATGTCGCCGCGGCCTATCAGCTGCTGCGCTCCCGAGCGGTCGAGGATGGTGCGTGAGTCTATCATCGACGACACCTTCAGCGCCATACGTGCCGGGAAGTTTGCCTTGATGGAACCAGTGATGATGTTCGTTGTCGGTCGCTGTGTGGCGATGATGGCATGTATGCCTACGGCGCGTGCCAGCTGTGCGATGCGGACGATGGGGAACTCCACCTCCTTGCCTGCCGTCATGATGAGGTCGCCGAACTCGTCGATGATTACCACGATGTAGGGCATGAAGTGGTGCCCGTAGTTCGGGTTCAGCTTCCGGTCCTTGAACTTCTCGTTGTATTCCTTGATGTTGCGGCAGCCCGCGTCCTTCAGCAGCAGGTATCGGGTGTCCATCTCCTTGCAGAGCGAGTTCAGTGTCTTCACCACCTTCTTCACGTCCGTGATGATGGCGTCCTCCTCGTCCTCCAGCTTGGCCAGGAAGTTGCGCTCTATGGGTGCATAGATGGCAAACTCCACCTTCTTCGGGTCGATGATGACGAACTTCAGCTCCGCCGGATGCTTCTTATATAATAAGGAAGTGACTATGGCGTTCAGTGCTACGGACTTTCCCTGTCCCGTGGCACCTGCCACCAGCAGGTGGGGCGCTTTGGCGAGGTCTGCCATGTAGACTTCGTTGGTGATGGTCTTTCCCAACGCCATCGGCAGTTCGTAGGTGGACTCCTGGAACTTCTTGCTGGCGAGCACGTCCCACATCGGCACCACCATCTTGCGCACGTTCGGCACCTCTATACCGATGGTGCTTTTGCCCGGTATGGGGGCGATGATGCGGATGCCCTCCGCCGCCAGACAGAGGGCTATGTCGTTCTCCAGGTTGCGTATTTTGGCGATGCGCACGCCCTGGGCAGGGGTGATTTCATACAGGGTGATGGTGGGTCCCACGGTAGCCATGATGGACGATATCTCCACGTTGAAGCTGCGCAACACCTCGATGATGCGGTTCTTGTTTGCCGTCTGTTCGTCCATGTCGATGGAGGGGGTGCTGTTCTCGTACTTCTTCAGCAAGTCCAGGGTGGGGTAGTGGTAGTTCTCCAGGTCCAGCTTCGGATTATAGGGCTCGGTGGGTATCACGTCCGCGTCCTCCGCCGTGCCGCCGACCTTCACGTTCAGCGGCTCTGCGCCCGGGTCTGTTGCCGGATTCACACCGTCTGCACCGCTTCCGCTCATGCCGTTCTGTCCTTCAGCGCCATTGCCGGCAGACTTCTGCGAACTGTTGTCGTAACCCGAGTCACTTCCTTGCGGACCATTGCCCTGCGACCCATTGTCCGCAGCGCTCTCGTACGGCTCTTCGCCGCTGGTGGTCTGTCCGTAGTTCTTCGGTCCGACAATCTCCTGCAGACCTTCTTCACCATATGCTGTAGAACCGGCAGTAGTGCCGCCCATTGCGCCATTCATTGCATCGCGAGTGGTTCCGCCTGTCAGGTCCACCGTCAGGGGGCTTGGCTCGTCGCCGTTGGCATCTGCCGCAGCAATCTGAAACTCCGGCTCCGTCATGCCGGGCTTCGAGTTGTCCGCACCGGAACCATCTGCGCCGGAAACACTCACACCGGAACCGTCCGCACTGAAGTCTTCTGCGCCGTAACCGTTCGCTTCGGAGTCCTTCACACTGAAGTCGTCTGCGCCAACACCTTCCTCTCCTGCATTCTCTTCCCCGTCAGTGTCCGTCTCGGCGGCTTTCGTCTTCAGCTTCAGATGGATGTTCGGGTGGAGCACCTTGCGTACGAAGGTTATCGTCTTGGGACTGAGGATCGCGCAGAACAGGATGCCCGTCGCCAGCAACAGCAACGTCAGACCCGTAGCGCCTAGCTGCGAGCAGAGCCACAGGCTCACGTTGTGTCCGTGGGCGCCTCCCGGGTAGAAGAACGAGTCCTCCATCAGGGGCTCCACTGCGAAGCCCATGAAGATGGAACTCCAGATGAGCAGAAACGCGCAGCAGAAGAACCATTTCCACAGCCTCACTTCATACGCCTTTATCAGCTTCAGTCCCGCCACGGCGAGAAACAGGGCGATGAAGAACGACGGGATGCCGAAGCACCCGTTGATGAAGAACTCCGCTATGCGGGCACCCAACGTGCCCGCATAGTTCTGTATGTGGTTGTGTACCGACAGCAACTCACCCGCTTGGGGATTTTCGAGTATGCTCTGGTCCGCCGCTCCTGTGGTGAAGAACGACGAGAAAGCCAGCATCATATATGCAGCCACGATGGCGCACACCACGCCGGTCATGAATCGCGCGGTGTCGTTCTTCATGTATGCTATCATGTCCTGCAGCCTGCTTGTGGGGGCGGCTGCCGGTTTAGCGGTCTCTTTTTTCTTATTTTTTGTCATTATAATGCTCTTTACTATGGGCCACAAAGATAGGGGAAAGAATCCGAACTCAGCGCAATTTGTGGGTAAAGAATCTGCCGTCGAATTATTTTTGTCCCAACCTGTGGCGGGGTAACGGCTTTTTCCTTACCTTTGCCGTTCGTTAATTAAGAATATGGAAAATCAGTCACAAATCGTGTTCGACAAGAATACCGTGGAATTTGTCACGGTGGCCGCGGAGTTCTGTGCCTACCTGGAACAGGCCGAGGCGCACCGCCGCCGGGCGTTTGTCGATACCATTCTGAAGATATTGCCCCTGCTATACCTGAAGGCCTCAATGCTCCCCGAGTGTGAGGCCGTGGGCGACTATGCCCCCGAGAACATCGTCACCGAGGGCGACTACGAGGTCGTCCGCATGACCCTCGCAGGCATCATGGGCGACAAGGACGACTATCTGGACGTCTTCGTCCAGGACATGGTCTACAGCGACACCCCCATCCGCAAGAATATCTCCGAGGACCTGGCGGACATCTACCAGGACGTGAAGAACTTCGTCGGCGTGTTCCGCCTCGGGCTCAGCGAGACCATGCACGATGCCGTGGCCATCTGCCGCGACAACTTCGCCCACTATTGGGGACAGACCCTGGTGAATACCATGCGCGCCCTCCACGACGTGAAATATGCCGACGACGATGATGCCGACGCAGCCGACGACCTTTATGGAGAGGAGGCCTACGATGAGTAAAGTCATCCGCAACACCATCGCCAAGCAGGACGTCGGCGCCCTGCCCGTGGTCGCCTTCAAGGGCCGCATTGTCACCATACAGACCGAGGCCGACACCGACAAGGCCGTCGCTTTCCTCATGACACACCCCTTGGTGGGTGTCGACACCGAGACGCGCCCCTCCTTCCTGAGCGGACGTAGCTACAAGGTGGCCCTGCTGCAGGTGTCCACCGACGAGGTATGCTTCCTGTTCCGGCTCAACTACATCGGCCTGCCCGCCTCACTGCAGCGTTTCCTCGAGGACCAGCGTGTCACCAAGATTGGTCTCTCGCTGAAGGACGACTTCGGTGCCCTCCACAAACGCTCCGACTTCCAGCCCGGCGCATTCCTCGAGCTGCAACAGTACGTGGCCGACTTCGGTATCGACGACAAGAGCCTCCAGCGCATCTACGCCATCCTCTTCGGACAGCGCATCTCCAAAGCCCAGCGCCTCAGCAACTGGGAGGCAGAGGTGCTCACCGACAAGCAGAAGCTCTACGCTGCCACCGACGCCTGGGCCTGCCTCCGCATCTACCGCTATGTGGAGAGCCTCCGTCAGAGCGGCGACTATCAGCTGGAGCGCGTACCTATTGAGAACAAGCAAACAGATAAAAAGCATAACCCAGAAACGGAAGATCATGGAGTACAGACATGTGTATCTTAAACCGGGCAAAGAGGAGTCGCTGCGCCGATTCCACCCGTGGATATTCTCGGGCGCCATACAGAGTGTGGACGGCAAGCCCGAGGAAGGTGAAGTGGTGAAGGTGTTCACGGCGGGACGCGAGTTCATCGCTGTGGGTCACTATCAGATAGGCAGTATCGCCGTGCGTGTGCTCTCCTTCGTGGACGAGCCCGTCGACACCGACTTCTGGCGGCGCAAGATTGCCATCGCCTACCAGCTGCGCCAGACCATCGGCGTGGCAGGCAACCCCCACAACAATACCTATCGCCTTGTGCATGGCGAGGGCGACAACCTGCCCGGTCTCGTCATCGACATCTATGGCGCCACTGCCGTCATGCAGGCCCACTCCGTAGGCATTCACGTCTCCCGCATGGACATCGCCGAGGCCCTCACAGCCGTCATGGGCGACACCGTGCAAAACATCTTCTACAAGTCCGAGACCACGCTCCCCTTCAAGGCCGAGCTGGGTCAGGAGAACGGCTTCATCAAGGGTGGCAGTGCCGACAATGTGGCTATGGAGAACGGACTCCTCTTCCATGTCGATTGGCTGAAGGGGCAGAAGACTGGCTTCTTTGTGGACCAACGCGAGAACCGTGCCTTGCTCGAGCGCTACGCCCGCGGACGCGATGTCCTCAATATGTTCTGCTACACCGGTGGCTTCAGCTTCTACGCCATGCGTGGCGGCGCCAAGTCTGTCCATTCTGTGGACAGCTCCGCCAAGGCCATCGACCTGACGAACCAGAATGTGGAGCTCAACTTCCCCGGCGACACCCGCCATCAGGCCTTTGCCGAGGATGCCTTCAAATTCCTCGACCGCATGGGCGACCGCTACGACCTCATCATCCTCGACCCGCCGGCTTTTGCCAAGCACAAGGAGGCGTTGCGCAATGCCCTTCAGGGCTATCGCAAGCTCAACGCCAAGGCCTTCGAGAAGATCCGTCCGGGTGGCATCCTCTTCACCTTCTCCTGCTCGCAGGTGGTGACGAAGGACAACTTCCGCACCGCTGTGTTCACCGCCGCCGCCATGTCGGGCCGCAGTGTGCGCATCCTCCATCAGCTCACCCAACCCGCCGACCATCCGGTCAACATCTACCACCCCGAGGGTGAGTACCTGAAGGGTCTGGTGCTCTATGTGGAGTAACGCTGAAATGTGAATGAATTTAAATGCTCGTTAGCATAATAGTGGTAATACTAAAACTATGTTAAACCGATGCGGATTTTCTTGGTATTTGTATGTTACATAACATAAAAGCCATACCTTTGCATCGTGTTTTTCATGGTATTAGATTTAAGGTTAATAAAGATTGGGGGTCGTGAGATTCCCTTCTTTTTTTATATACCTACCACAAACCGATAAACTTCTCCGGATTACTTCTTCCTCTTTCGTATTGACAATCTATTCGCTTGTCCCGCTGATTTTCCATTGGGACAGGATTTCTTCCACTTTACTTCAGCTTATAAGGTCATAGGGGCCCAGCAGAAAATAGGACACACCGGCACCTCTGCCCGTCCGGTTCGCACTTCGTCCACTGAACGGCGAAGGGGAATCTCCGCCAACCGAATCCATGTGTCCATAGGGCAGTCGGCCTTATGGAACTACTCAGTGATAAGCAGAGGGCCACTACCGGCATGCCGTTGAAAAGGTGCATCAGCGTCGCCATCATAGACGTGCCCGGTGATAAGCGGAGAGGGGAGGGCCTTGCGGTCCTCCCCTCTCTCCACGCCCACTGTCCACAGTTGTGGGGTGGTAAGCTGATTCATTTCAGATTTGTCCGAATCTTTGTAAGATACGCGCGCATGCGGTCGGCGTCCTTGTTGCTGATGATGTCCAGCAACTCGTTCAGCTCGGTGCGGATGCGTTCCACCTGGGTGGGGGTGCGCGGGTTGAAGAGAATCTCCTGCAACAGATAGTCGTCCTCGTTGAGCACACCCTTGGCGATGGCCAAGTGACGCTTGAAGGTGGTACCCGGTGCGTCCTGGTGCTTCATGATGGCAGCGAACACGAAAGTGGAGACGAACGGGATGGAGAGCGAGTAGGCCACGGTCTCGTCGTGCTCCTCGAAGGTATACTCGAAGATGTTCAGGCCCAGCTGATGGTAGAGGTCCTTGAAGAAGATCTTGCCCAGATGGTCGCCCTCGCTGATGATGATGGCATTCTCTGTGCTCAGCTGGTCGAGGTTGGCGAAGGTGGGTCCGAACATCGGGTGTGTGGAGACGTAGCGGAACCCGCAGTCCTTGTAGAACTCCTTCAGTCCCGTCTTCACCGAGGCGATGTCGCTGATGATGCAGTCGTGGGGCAACAGGGGCAACACCTGCTCGAAGGCCGTCAGCGTATACTTCACCGTCACCGCGTTTATTATCAGCTCGGGCTTGAAGTCCCTTATCTCCTCCAGCTCCGTGAATCGGCGTGTGTGGTACATGAACCGCAACCGTTTCGGGTCCACGTCGTAGATGGCCGTCTCGTGTTGCAGGCAGAGTACGTCGTTGAAGAAAGAGCCCATCTTGCCGGCTCCCAATATCAATATTCTCATACGTTCTTGCTCTTTATCGGGGGGTTATTTACTCGTGATTTCCAACTGCTGGCGCACCGACTCCTCGTGGATGGCCTCGAACACCTTCTTCACGAAGTCGCCGCTCATGCCGCACTGTTCGCCCTGCGCGCTGCGCTTGTCCAGTATCTCGCTGTAGCGTCCCGTCTGCAGCACGGTCATCTGGTGTTCCTTCTTGAAGGTACCTATCTCGCGTGACACGCGCATGCGTCGTGCCAGGATGTCGATGAGAGAATTGTCGCACTCGTCAATCTGGCTGCGGAGCTCCTTCAGACTCTCGGTGGTCTGGTGTGTGTCGCGGATGACGAGCAGGTCCATGATGTAGTCGAGCACGTCGGGCGTTATCTGCTGGAAGGCATCGCTCCATGCGTCGTCGGGGTTGCAGTGGCTCTCCACTATCAGACCGTCGAATCCCAGGTCCATGGCCTGTTGGCTCAGCGGGGCTATCAGTTCCCGTTTGCCTCCTATGTGGCTCGGGTCGCAGAGGATGGGCAGCTGCGGGATGCGTCGGCGCAGCTCTATGGGGATGTGCCACTGCGGCAGGTTGCGGTATATCTTCTTGTCGAACGACGAGAATCCGCGGTGAATGGCCGCCAACCGTTTGATGCCCGCGTTGTTGAGTCGCTGCAGGGCGCCTATCCACAGCTCCAGGTCGGGGTTCACCGGGTTCTTTATCAGCACGGGGATGTCGATGCCCTTCAGCGCGTCGGCTATCTCCTGCACGGCGAAGGGGTTTGCCGATGTGCGGGCGCCTATCCACAGCATGTCCATGCCGGCGCGCAGGGCAGCCTCCACATGCTTTGCCGTTGCCACCTCGGTGATGATGTACATCCCCGTCTCTTTCTTCACGCGCTCCATCCAGGGCAGGCCTTTTTCGCCCACGCCCTCGAAGCCTCCCGGTTTGGTGCGGGGTTTCCAGATGCCCGCGCGGAATATCTTCACACCCTTGGCCGCCAGCTGTGTGGCGGTGGTCATCACTTGTTCTTCTGTCTCTGCGCTGCACGGACCGGCTATCAGCAACGGTCGCTTCGGGCTGATGCCCGGCAGCAGGATCGATTCCAACTCTAGTTCCATATCTTTAGTTTTTGTTTTGTTCTGCGTTTTGTTGTTTCATGTTGTCACTTCAGTCCATCGCTTCTATGCGTCTGAGCGCCTCCGCCAGCTTCTCCTCCTTGGCGCAGAGCGAGATGCGGATGTAGCGGGCGCCGTTGCTGCCGAAGATGAATCCAGGGGTGATGAAGACGCGTGCCTTGTGTAGCACCTTCTCCGTCAGCTCCTCCACGTCGGCGTAGGTGTCGGGGATGCGTCCCCACAGGAACATGCCCACCTGCTGCGGGTCGAACCGGCAACCCAGTGTCGTCATTATCCGCTCCGCCAGGTTGCGTCGGCTGCGGTAGAGGTCGCGGTTCATGCGTTGGTGCCACTCGTCGCTGTTCCGGTAGGCCTGCGCCGCCGCCAGCTGCAGGGGGCGGAACGTACCCGAGTCGATGTTGCTCTTTATCTTCAGCACCCACTGCACAAACTGCGCGTTGGTTGCCAACAGTCCTACGCGCCATCCCGGCATGTTGTGGCTCTTGCTCATCGAGTTGAACTCTATGCAGCACTCCTTGGCGCCCGGCACGCTCAGCAGACTCAGTGGCTTCTCGTTCAGTATGAAGCTGTAGGGGTTGTCGTTCACTATCACGATGCCGTGTCGGCGGGCAAAGTCCACCAGACGCTCATACAGCTCCATCGTGGCGTTGGCACCCGTGGGCATGTTGGGATAGTTGGTCCACATCAGCTTCACGCGGCTCAGGTCCATCGCCTCCAGCTCGTCGAAGTCGGGGTACCAATGGTTCTCCTCGCGCAGGTTATAGTTCACTATCTCGCTGCCCAGTATCTTGTTGAGCGACGTGTATGTGGGGTATCCCGGGTTCGGCACCAGCACTTGGTCGCCGGGGTTCACGAAGGCCAGCGTCACGTGCAGTATGCCCTCCTTCGAGCCTATCAGCGGCTGTATCTCCGTGGCGGGGTCGAGGTCCACATCGTAGATGCGCTTGTACCAGTCGGCCATGGCTTTCCGCAGCTCCGGTATTCCCACGGTGGGTTGATAGCCGTGCGCGTCTGCCTTGCGTGCGTTCTCGCACAGCGTGTCGATGGTCTCCTGCGAGGGCGGCATGTCGGGGCTTCCTATGCCCAGACTCACCACGTCCAGACCTTGGGCGTTCATCTGGGCCACCTCTTTCAGCTTCCGCGAGAAATAGTATTCGCTCACGTTGCTCAGCCTGTCGGCCGGCTTTATGTCAAATGTGTGATTTTCCTTCTGCATATTCTCCTAATATTTTTAGTTCGCGTGTCAGTGGTGTGATGGCGTCTATCGCCTGGCGGTACCTTGTGTAGTTGTTGAAGGTCACGTCGATGTAGAACAGATACTCCCATTCGCGTCCGATGATGGGCAGCGACTGTATCTTCGTCAAGTTTATCTTGTAGAACGAGAAGATGCTGAGCACCTGCGACAGGCTCCCCTCGCAGTGGGGCAGGGAGAATACCAGCGTGGCCTTGTTCACGTGGTCCATGTCCTTCAGTTCGTCGGCCTTCCAGGGGTCGCATATCACCAGGAATCGGGTGAAGTTGTGTTTGTTTGTCTCTATGCCCTCCTCCAGCACCTTCATGCCGTAGAGTGGGGCAGCGGCTTTCGAGCAGATGGCCGCGTGTCCTCTCAGTCCGTTGCGGCTGATGTACTCGGCACTGCCGGCGGTGTCCTCCGCCTCCACCACCTTCATCTGCGGGTGCCGTTGCAGGAACTCGCGGCATTGTGCCAGTGCCACGGGGTGCGAGTTCACCTCGCGTATGTCGTCCATCGTGTCGTCGGGCAGAGCCAGCAGGCTGTGCGAGATGCGCAGCTTGTGTTCGCCCACGATGGTCACCGGATTCTCGCGCACCAGTTCGTAGTTGTGGAGCAGGCTGCCGGCGATGGTGTTCTCGATGGCCATGAAGCCTATCACGTTGTTGTCCTCGCGCATGCACTGGAACATCTCCTCGAAGGTGGCGCAGCATACCAGTTCTATCTCCTCGCCTTCGAAATATTGATGCGAGGCCATGTCGTGGTACGACCCCTTCACTCCTTGTATCGCTATTTTCTTCATAAATGTTGATAAAATAAAAAGTCCCGCCTCATTTCGAAGCGGGACCTTAACTATTTCGTTTCTGATTTCTCATCTATCGTTGATACATACAAGTTCCCGCTTCACTTTGTCGCTAAAGTAAAAGTAATAAAAGGAGTAAAAGTATGTATTAAACAATGTGTTCATCTTTGTCTTGTCTCTATTTGTTCCCGGAACGTTCCGAAAACGATGCAAATGTACTGCTTTTCTTTTACCCTACAAACAAATAGACGTTTTTTTTGCGTTGTGCATCGATTTTGTTGCCTTCGTCGTCCGTTGTCGCGGTTTACATGCAAGACAATCGTTCGTAAAGGCTCGGACAATCGTTTGTATCGGGCTATACGAACGATTGTATAAGCCCACACAAAGCATTGTCTTTTTGGGACCTGAAGGGAGGTCCCAAAAAGACAATCTTCCCACATCCTCCGCCTTCTCTGTTCTAAATGGTCTACAAGTGCGTCGTTAATCGATGCGCTGTACTTCCTTCGGCATGCCGGACTCTTTGATACGTTGCAAAAAGACAGCAATTCATGAGGCAAAGCAACGGACACTTTTCTGAGGTTGTCATGTCGTACAACTGCAAGGCAGGCGTGAAGCGAAATGCAAACCTGCGAGGGTTACTTCCCGTTGCTCTCAAAGCGAAGGCTGTTGACCTGGCAGAGCGACTTATCCTTGGTCTCAGAATTGAAGACCAGGAAGAGAGCGTGCTTGCCGTTGTAGTACTTCAGATTGGGCA
>CAVINS010000026.1:0-42418 GCA_963643925.1 Bacteroidaceae bacterium | reverse complement strand
CAACTTGCCACACATCGTGAGATGAGAAAGCACGAAACCGCCGTATGCGGAACCGCACGTACGGTGGTGTGAGAGGTCGGTAAATGCGAAAGTAGGAGGTAAATGTCTTTTATGAATAACATTTACCTCCTACCCAATTAGCTCTCTAGGAAACGTCGAGATGCAGATACATAGATAATTATGTGAGAATGCACTTCCTGTTGTATAGCCGGCCTAAATATAAATGGAAAAATTTTGTTCCTTCCGGATGAATCAATACCTTTGCAGAGAAAGAGTTTATTTATAGAGTTAATTCAATGGGCAAGCTTGCGTTGTTATTGTGTTTCATCTTATCTGTCTTTCCGACTGATGCAAATGAAAACAGACGGCATATACACGTCGTTAGACGTGGACGTAAGAAATCTCATCGGGGACAAACGGTTGCAAAAATATGGATTGAGAAAGGAGGACAAAAGGACATAGAGGTTGAATGGTCTGAGTTGTCTGCTGCGGAGGAATCCCTTATTATTGAAGCAATCGACAAACATTGGACTTTATTGAATAAACATATTGATGATGTTTTTGCGGGTAAGAAAATTAGAATATTAAAAATAAAATAGTAGAGATATGTGCAGACTTAAAGACACGAATTTAGGGATAAAGAGGCTCGATTTCAACGTCAAGCGTGGGGCTATGGCGGTATTCCTGACTGATGGTCGGGAAGTTATTGTTCCTGTCTCTATGTTTCCTGATATCAAACGATTGAAGAAATCGCAACGCGAAGATTATATGATAATGGACGATCAGTTCTTCTCTTTCGAAGGACTCAGTAAAATCTACTCGATAAAAGACGTACTTCGAGTGTAATCTCTGCTCCAATGTTGGTTCTTGACAATGGAGAGAAACAAGTGTGCCCCCTCTCGCTCATGTGTTGCGTCGATTGGATTGGATGCATCGCCCGGAATCGTTGTGTCCCGCTTAGTGATAGAGCGAGATGGCGGTCACAACTCTCTGATTTGTTGTTCTGTCAGTCCTGTGGCCTCTGTAATCTGCTCGGTTCCGAACCCTAGGGATTTCAAATTACGGGCGATGGAGAGGCGCTCTTCCTCGCGCCCTTCTTCTCTGCCTTGCTCACGGCCCTCTTTCAATCCTTCGATGCGACCTTGGCGGTGGCCATCTACATGCCCCTCCACGTAGCCGTCGTCGCGGCTTGTGTCGAAGAGGCTGCGCATGTGGCGCACGGATTCCATGTAGCGGTCGTAGGCGCGGCGTTCCTTCTCCGGCAGAGAGTCTACGCGCAGGTGTTCGCGGGCTTCGGCGAGGCCGGCGGTTTTCGTGGTGTCGCTTATTCTGCCCGTCTTCAGAAATTCTATCCATTCGTCCAGCGGGGTGGTGGCCACCTTGTCGAAGTCGTTTACCCGCAGAATGTAATATTCAGGAAACAGCTCGCCCGCGTCACGGCGGCGGTCGATGTGGGTCTCCTTTATACCGAGGAACTTCTCGCTTTGGTGGGCGGAGAGCTTCAGCAGGTCGTGAGGGGCATGTATTCCTTTGAACTCAGTCCTCCCGTGATAGACGTAGTCTTTCCCCTGGCCGAGCTCGAAGTATACGATGTTGATGGAATAAATCTTCCGCACCTTGTCGTATGGGTCGCCTTTGCCGATGTATTCGGTGACGGCTTTCGACACACCATAGAGCATGCGATGGAAATACGTTATCTCGTGACTGTTTTGAATCTCGATGATGACAAGCTCTCCGTTCTCGCTCTCGGCGAGTATGTCCACGCGGTTATACTTGTCCAACTCTTCCTCCTGGTTGCTTTCGCTCTCGAGGAACCGTTGGATGACCATCTTCTTTCCCAGCAGGGAGTAGAGCAACCCTTCCAGCACGGCGTGGTTTGTCTTGTTCCGAAGCAGGCGTTTCATCGCCCAGTCGAATCGAATGTAATTGTTTTCCATCTTGTCGAACTTTTTAGTTGTGGTCGAAAGCGGATAAACCTGATGGCTTATCGCTCACAAAGGTACAACATTTTCATTGATGTCCAAATAAAAAAACAAATTGCCAATGATTATTATGAGGGAATATCTAGCGCAAAGATACACTTTTATGAGGGATTGTAGTGCGCTTCAGCGCATTTTTATGAGGGAATGAAGGTACAGTCGTCTGGCGCGGTGCAATATTTCGCATGGATTCGGACGATGCCTCACGTAGGTTCAGATCATCGTATTGTGTGGGAAAATACAATAGCATTGCATCGACAAAAACAATGGCATTGTATCGCCTTATACAATCAATTGTATAAGCCAAAACAATCGATTGTTTTGCGCCACACAATCGATTGTATGGGCCCGAATGAAGTATTGTGTTTTTGGGGCTTGCAAACACAAAAAGCAGGAGGCAAATGCTTCGCTCACGATTGGCATTTGCCTCCTGCTGGACGACTCCACAAAAGACAGCGGAGCCTATGGACGCTGCCCGCTGGGCAGGCGATGGCCGTTATTGCTTGGAAAGCTCGAAACCGAGACGCAGACCGCTGTATTGGTCGGAGAGGCTGGTCAGGGTAGAGATGGCGGAGTTGGTGGACTTTTTGGAGATGACACCGGCGGTAGTCTTCAGCAGAGACAACATCTTGTCGGCCTTGAACAGCATGCTCATCGTGGAGCCGCTGACGCTCACCTCGGCTGTGGCGCTGAATCCCATCGTGGTGGTCAGGCTGAGGCTCTTGTCCGAAGAGTTGAAGGTGTAGGTACCGTTGATGGTACGCTTGTTGATGGTCTGTGTGTAAGTGCCGTCCTCGTTGAACGTGAACGAGCAGGTGGTGTTCTTCAAGCCGATCTTGTTGCAGACCTTCGTCATGCTCGACTCCACTTTCTTCGAGGCAATCTCACCTCCGGCCTTTGCCAACAGATTGTCACTCTCGAACTTGCAGTCGGGTCCTGTGTACTTCCATGTGCCTACGATGCTGGTGGCCGATGTCTCGTCACCGGTGACGGCCTTGGCTACACCGCTTACGACGTTCGACAAGATTGAACTCCAGTCCTGAGCCTTTGCGGTAGTTCCGGAAACGAGGAACATAGCGATGGCTGCGATTAAAAACGAATTAAACTGTTTCATGTTTCTGTTATTTAGTTTGTATTGATTGGGCGCAAAGATATATATTATGCCCGCTTCTGTCAAATGAATTGGATAGATTCGAGTCAAAGGACTACGAACGCCGTTGATTTGTCGGCAAAAATAATAAGTCCGATTGTATGGCCATGTGACGTAAATAGTGTATTTTTGGCATGTTTTTCAGCAGGCGGGTGTTTATGGCCTTTTGTGGGGCGGCACAATGGACTATGCTGGTGATTTTTTAATACTTATGTAAACAAGCAAATATGAACCACATGTATGTAATAGGAATGGACATAGGCGGAACGAACTCTGTCTTTGGAATACTGGACCGCGAGGGACACATCCTCTGCCAGGACAGCGTGAAGACTCAGGATTATCCGCAGATAGATGATTATATAGAAGCAGTCAGCTCGAAGCTGCAACCCATGATAGACCGAGTGGGTGGGGTAGGGTGCGTCAAAGGCTTCGGCATAGGTGCGCCCAACGGCAATTTCCTCACCGGATGCATCGACTTGGCTCCCAACTTGCCTTGGAAAGGCCGGGTGCCATTGGCCTCGCTCTTCCAGCAACGGCTGGGTGTGCCCGTGGCGCTGACCAACGATGCCAAAGCCGCTGCCATGGGCGAGATGATTTATGGCGCGGCAAAGGGTATGAAGGACTTCATCATGATAACGTTGGGAACTGGCGTAGGTAGCGGAATCGTCGTGAACGGACAGCTGGTCTACGGATACGACGGACTGGCGGGTGAACTGGGCCACGTGACTGTGCGACCCGAAGGACGCCTCTGTGGCTGTGGCCGCAAGGGCTGTCTGGAGACCTATTGCTCGGCTACGGGCATTGTGCGCACTGCCAAGGAGATGTTGACGCAGACCTCTGAACCCAGCCTGCTGCGTAAGCTGCCCATTGACGGAATCACCTCCAAGAGCATCTACGACGCTGCTGAGGAGCACGATGCCTTGGCGCTGCGGATATTCAACTTCACGGGAACCGTGTTGGGTGAGGCGTTGGCAAACTTCGTCCTCTTCTCCCGCCCCGAAGCCATCATCCTGTTCGGAGGCTTGGCCAAGTCGGGCGACTACATCATGCATCCTGTGCGCGAGGCTATGGAGAATACGATATTAAAGACCTTCAAGGGTAAGGTGAAGCTCCTCTTCTCGGGACTGAAGGACGGCGACGCCGCCATCCTGGGCGCCGGAGCATTGGCTTGGTAAACGACTTTTGCTCGATAAACGATGATAAAACGATTTTCTATATTCATAGGATTCATTGGGGCTTCCCTCCTGTCCATCTGGGCGAACGATTTCTCGTTCAAGCACCTGGACATTGCTGACGGCTTGTCCAATAAACATGTGAATGCCATTTTCAAGGACTCCAAAGGATTCGTTTGGTTCGGTACGGCCTCCGGACTCGACCGCTTCGACGGTTACAACATACGGCCCTTCAGCATGAATCCGTCCGACGTGAAGTCGCTGCCGGACAACTACGTCTCGTCCATCCAGGAATCCGAGGAGGGTGACATCTGGATTCACACGGGACTGGGCTATGCCCTCTACAACTCGCAGACGGAGGACTTCGACCGCGACATCCGCCACCGGGTGTGGGAGTACGGACTGGAGACCATGCCGACCTTGGTACACATCGACAGCAACAAGAACTTCTGGTTCTACGTTGAGGGGACGGGCTGCTACTGGTACAAGAAGGACCAGAAACTGCTCTATCCCTTCCTGCAGGGCGAGGGCGACGACAAACTGCCCGAGGGTAAGATTGTCTCCATCGTCGACTGCAACGAGGGTGCGCTGCTAGTCTTCAACGACGGCCGGTTGGTATGCTTGAGCGGCGACAAACGGCAAGTGGTGTGGCGCGAGGACTATATCGCTAACCGGGCCCACATCATCGACGACAACTATTCCGCCTTCGTGGACAAGGACGAGAATCTGTGGGTATTCGGAGCCTCTACACTCTGGATTTACAACCGCGCGATGGGCAAGTGGATGACTTCGCTCGCCGATTTCCTGGCACAGGCAGGCATCCACGACGCTGCTCCGAGGATGGAAGGCACGGTGACCTCCGTGTTGCAGGACAACGACGGGAACATCTGGATAGGAACAGGACGCAGCGGCTTGGTGGTCATCGACAGAAACAACAAACGCGTCCACACGCTGACCGCCTCCGAGACGGACAAGCGGTCGATGCACACCAACAGCATACAGACACTCTATAAGGACGACACCGGCAGCATGTGGATTGGTACACAACGCAAAGGCGTATCCTATTACAATAAGAGTCTCTTCAAGTTCAACCTCAACTATGTGGGCGACGTCACATCCATCTGCGAGGACAAAGGCCGCGGATGCCTCTGGATAGGAACCAATGGCGACGGCTTGTTCCGCCGGGACAATGCGACAGGTGCACTGAGCAAAGTCTCCCTTCCCGGAACGGCCGCTTATGAAGGCGAGGTCATCAACAAAGTGTTTGTGGCCAGCAACGGCACCGTCTACATCGCCATCTACCGCAAGGGACTCGACACGTTCGACGGTCAGCGGTTCAATCACCTCTCGTTTGCCGACACGATGGGCAGCATCACCTCCGTGGTGGAGGATGCCGAGGGATACATCTGGATAGGCTTCATGGGCAGTGGACTGCGGCGTTACGACAAGACGAACGGCAAGACGGTGGCTGTCACCGTGAGCTCACACCAGCTGGTGTCCGACTATGTGACCGACCTGGCGTTAGGCCGCGACGGAAAGCTGCTGGTCGGATCCATCGAAGGCATTGCGGTAGTGTCGCCGGACGCCTTCCAGGTGAATAACTACACGGGCTTGAAGGGCGGCGAACAGGAGTTCTCCAACACCTACGTCAACCAAATCTTCCAGGACGTGGACGGCAACATCTGGATCGGCACACGCTCGGGACTCAACATCTTCAACCCCGAGAGCAACCGCTTGAGCGTCATCAATCAACAGAACGGACTCTCCAACAACGTTGTGTACGGCATTGCCGAGGACCACAACCACAACTTGTGGGTCACCACCGCCAAGGGGCTGTCGAACCTCGTCGTGCAGAACGCGGCGAATGGCGGAAGCAACCAGATCTTCAACTACGACAGCTCGGACGGTCTGCAGGAGTATGAGCTCAACGAGCGGTCCATCTGCTCCACCTCGTTGGGGGAGATAGTGCTGGGCGGCCTCAATGGCATCAACGTGTTCATCCCCGACAGCATACAGTTCGACCAGGCTACGCCGAAGGTCATCTTCACCGGATTGTCGGTCGACGATGAGCCGGTGGTGGTGGGCCGCAAGTACGGCAAGCGGGTCATCCTCGAGGAGATTATCGGCACGGCAGAGCGCATCCGATTGAATTCGGACGTGAACAGCTTCGAGATACAAGTGGCCACGGACAACTATAATGTGCCCGAGAAGATACGTCTGCAGTATAAACTCGAGGGTTGGGACAAAGAGTGGGTCTTCAGCAAGATGGGCGACCACACCATCCACTACGCCGCTTTGCCCACCGGCACCTACGTGCTGCACGTGCTTGCCATCAACGGCGATGGTTTTGTGGGCAAGGAAGAGCGGGTGCTCACCATCAAGATAGATCCCCATTGGTGGGAGACGTGGTGGGCCTGGGTGCTCTATGTACTCTTGTCCGCAGCTCTGCTTGAACTGCTCCGTCGGTTGGTTTGCAAACACGAGCGGGCAAAGGTGCTGCTGGAGTTGGCCGAAGGAAAGTTGCAGGTGGAGGGCGTCAAGTTGGCATCCGACACTGACGAGAAGGACGCCGTGAGCCTGTCGCCCGACAACCTGGACAACTACACCAGTCCCGAGGAGACCGACGAGATGGCAGCTGTTCCCGAGTCGGAGCGTCACACCGTGCTGTTCGTGGACGACTCGCAGGACTTCCGCCTCTTCATGGTAGAGAAGTTGAGCAACATCTACACGATTATTGAGCAGTCGTCGGCAGCCGAGGCGTGGGCCTACCTGGATTCGGCGGAGACACTGCCCGAGGTGATCATCTGCGACATGGACATGGCCGAGATGGACGGCAACGAGCTCTGCAATCTGGCGAAGGCCGACAATCGCACGGAGAAGATTCCGTTCGTGATGATGATGAACGCCAACACCGACAAGGAACAACTGAGGAACCAGCTCTTCGAGGCGGACGAGTACATCGAGAAGCCGTTCAACATAAAGACCCTATGTACCCGGGTGAACAAACTGCTGAAGTGGTACCGCAACGATTCGCCCGAGATATTCGAATACAAGAACGCCGACATGGTGCTGGCGGACGCCATGGTGGACGAGGAAGACAACGCCCTGTTCCAAAAGGCGATGGACTATGTGAACGATAACATGTCGCGCCCCGACCTTACTGTGGGCGACATCAGCTACTCGTTGGACATCGAGCGTCCGAAGCTCTACAAACTGATACAGACCGTGAGCGGAAAGTCTCCGGCTGAATTCATCCGCGGCATGCGATTGAAGCGTGCCGTTCAGTTGCTTCAGGAGGGAGGCACCGACCCCGAGACGGTGGCTCAGGAGGTAGGCTTCAACAACGTGATGCTCTTCAGCAAATACTTCAAGGAGGAGTTCGGCGTGATGCCGTCGCAGTTCAAGTGATGACCGGGCCTGAGGGGTAAAACACATTACATATATATAATAAGGTATAGGATTACGTGATTAAGACAGTTAAGCTAACGGCCATTCTTCTGGTGCTTGCCGTAGGTGTACGCGCACAGGAGCTGCGGAGCGACTCGCTCATGAAGGAATGGTTCGACGAGAGATATGTGACGGTGGCTGCCGGCAACGATGTGAAGATTCTGAAGAGTGGAAAGGCAAAGTTTGCCGACATGTTCGAAGCCATTCGGAAAGCCAAGCACCACATCCATCTGGAGTATTTCAACTTCCGCAACGACTCCATAGCCGGTGCCCTGTTCGAGCTCCTCTATCAGAAGGCCGCCGAGGGAGTGAAGGTGAGGGCGCTGTTCGATGCATTCGGCAACATGTCCAACAACCAGCCGCTGAAGAACAAGGCGCTGACGAAGATTCGTTCCAAGGGGGTGGAAATCTACAAGTACGACCCCATCAAGTTCCCCTTTGTGAACCACGTCTTCAAGCGCGACCATCGGAAGATTGTCGTCATCGACGGCCACGTGGCTTACACTGGCGGCATGAATGTGGCCGACTACTATCTCAACGGCACACCGCAAGTGGGCAGTTGGCGCGACATGCACATGCGCATTGAGGGCCCTGCGGTGAACCAGCTGCAGACTATCTTCCTGAAGATATGGAACAAGGTCAGCAAGCAATGGATTGGTGGCGAGGAATACTTCTGGCCTGGCTCCATAGCCGAGTGCCCTGACGATGATGCCCCCGCGCTTCATGCCTTGGCCGAGTGTGAGGACTCTTTCGCCCTGCTCAATGCCGTGCAGCACGAGCTCGACTCCTGTCATCCTGGCATCGGTCCGCTGCACAGGGATGTGGAACTGGCTATCGTCGACCGCGAGCCCGGAGTGACTCCCAAACTGATTCGTCGGGCATACGCATCGTCCATCAATGCCGCCAACGAGAAGATTCAACTGATAAACCCATACTTTGTGCCCACACACTCCATCAAGAAGTCGCTGAAGAAAGCCCTGAAGAGGGGAGTGGATGTGGAGATCATGATATCCTCGCACTCCGACATCCCCTTCACGCCGGATGCCACGCTCTATTCTGTCTATCAGCTGATGAAGCGGGGGGCCAAGGTCTACCTCTACGAAGAGGGGTTCCATCACTCCAAGATTATGATGGTGGATTCTACCTTCTGCACGTTGGGTTCCGCCAACCTCAACAGCCGCAGCCTCCGCTTCGACTACGAGGTCAACACTTTCATTTTCAACAGGGATGTGACCGTGGAACTGATGGAGATGTTCGAGACGGACAAGGGTGAATCTACCGAATTGACCCGCGAGCTGTGGCGCGAGCGCACCCTGTGGAAACGTTTCCTCGGTTGGTTTGCTCACCTGTTTACGCCGGTGCTGTAAAGTTGCCTCCCTTCGAATGCTACCTCTTCGCATACCGTTTCAGATCCCGCCGCTTGGCGGAAACTGTCCTTACTTAAGTTCCGTATGTAACCAATGCTAAAGTGAAGTTCGGGCTTGTCGGATGTCGGGCAAAACCTCACGTCTTGGAGACCCTAGGCTCAACGGCCAGAGAGCCTAGGCTCAAGTACCCGAGACCCTAGGCTCTCGGGGCAGAGACCCTATGGCCATTTTTCAGGTACCTTTGGCTCTCTAAAATGGGGGCCTATACCTATCAGTTGACCAGGCGCAGGTTCTGCAAACGCCCTTATTCGGTGAGCATGATTCCTTGGTAGTGTCTGCGGTCTAGCGACACGTCGATTGGTGACAATGCCTCGTCGGCAGCTTGCTTGGTCGCCAGCCCATCGCTCGTGGTGGGCAAGTCCAGCGAACCGTTGCGAATCCATAGCATAGTGTAGTAGAGCATTAGGTCGGTATTGGGGTCGCCTATGGTGCCCAGGTTGTAGACGTTGCTTATCTCGTTATAGTAATAGTCCGGATTGATGCCGTCCTCGTAGTCGGACTCGCCCTTGCTGTCGTAGAGGTACGCCACGATAGGGTGGAGCGTGAAACCATAGTTGGACTTGAACTCCAGCGAGGCGCAATTCTTGCCCACCGTGGTGTTGCCAAACACCTTCACGTCCATGTAGGGTTTCAAGCATTGGATGGTCGCCTCCGAAGCGGACGCGGTGTACTGGCTGGTGATGACGTAGAGCGTGCTGAGGTTCAGATTCTCGGCTGCCGCGTCGGTATGTAGCGTCATGGTCTTGTTGGAACCGGTGTTCAAGTCATTGTACTTCAGTGTGAACAGCGGCTGTCCAAGGCATGAGGCGGGAGCCAGGTAGCTACAAAGGTCGGTCACGCAAGAGGCGAGTCCGCCGGGATTGTAGCGAAGGTCGAGGATGAAGTCCGTCACCCCGTTGCTCTTGAAATAGGCGAAATAGTCCTTCATCGCGTCCTTATATTTCGTGTTCTCCGTGTCGGTGCCTTCCGCAAAATGGTCGTACATCAAGTAGCCTACTTTCTTGCCCGAGTAACTCGTGTCATCGATGATGCCGACATAGTAGAACGGGTTGCTCTCTATGTACACCGAGGCCGACAGATTCAGGTCGGTGGCTTCGCTCCAGGCATACTCTACCGTCTCTCCCGACAGTTTCAGACCCAGGTCGCAAACACTCAACGTGATGGCATCGCCCTTTATCAGCTCTGACGAATTGTTCGTCGTGATGTTGTGGCCGTTGATGGACACTATCCAGTCGCCCCTCCGCAGTCCTGCCTTCGCCGCGGGTGAGTCGGCCAACACATACAACACGCGGGCCATGCGTCGTGTAGTCTTCCCTGTCGGGTCGGCATAGAGGGCGAAGTCGAATCCGTAGGTCGAGGTGTCGTCCAGGAAGATGCTGCTGCTCACCCCCTCGGTGGTGTCGTCCGTCTCTTCGAAGTAGGAGAACGTGTCGCCCTTTCCGTTGCGGCATTTCTTGGAGAGTAGCGATTTGAAGAACGTCTCCGGGTCGTTGAAGTAGCTGGTCTCCTTCACGGCAGGCATGTCGGCGTACCACAGATAGTATTGCTTCATCTGCGTCTCTATCCAACGGTCTTTCTGTGTCTTCTCTTCATATTCGTGTGTACGGTCCTCTCCGCAGGCGGAGCAGAGCACCGCAAGGACTACGGTGCCTATGAGTTTGGTGTGGAACAACTTGTTCATTTGCAATAGATATAATTCAAGCACAAAAGTATCTGTTTTGTTTGACATAATCCCAACGAATTGAGAAAATTTAGCTTACCCGTAGCCTGTCGTGCCGCTGCGATGGCTGCCCTATGAGACGCTCAGAGAGAAAATTCTCTCCCATTGGGTCAAAACATTTGGCGGAATGCTTTAGCATGCCACATCTTTTCCCTAACTTTGTGTCCTGTTTTAACAAACAATCTAAAAACAAGAAATACATATATGGGAGGTTTTTTTGGAACGGTTTCTATCAAGGAGTGTGTCAATGACTTGTTCTACGGGACGGACTACAACTCGCATTTAGGAACGAAGCGTGGCGGTATGGCCACATACAGTAAAGAAGACGGATTCAAGCGTTCTATCCACAACTTGGAGAGTTCTTACTTCCGCACGAAGTTCGAACCCGAGCTGTCGAAGTTCACCGGCAACGCTGGCATAGGCATCATCAGCGACACGGACGCGCAGCCTATCATCATCAACTCACACCTGGGGCGTTTCGCCATCGTCACCGTTGCCAAGCTTGCCAACATCGACGAGCTGGAGCAGGAATTGCTGGCCGCGAACATGCACCTCTCCGAGATGAGTCAGGGTAAGACCAATCAGACGGAACTGATAGCGCTGCTCATCATCCAGGGTAAGAACTTCGTGGAGGGTATAGAAAATGTGTATAATAAGGTAAAGGGATCGTGCTCAATGCTGTTGCTGACCGAGAACGGCATCATCGCCGCCCGCGACAAGCTAGGCCGTACGCCTATCGTCATCGCCAAGAAGGAGGGCGCTTACGCCGCCACCAGCGAGTCGAACAGTTTGCCGAACCTCGACTTCGAGGTGGACCGCTTCCTTGGCCCTGGCGAGATAGTGCAGATAGAGGCGGAGAAGCTGACCCAACTGCGCAAGCCCGACGAGGAGATGCAAATCTGCTCCTTCCTCTGGGTGTACTACGGATTCCCCATCTCGTGCTACGAGGGCATCAATGTGGAGGAAGTGCGTTTTCGCAGCGGATATAAGATGGGAAAGGTGGACGACTCCGAGGTGGACTGTGTCTGCGGCATCCCCGACTCCGGCGTGGGAATGGCATTGGGCTATGCTGAAGGCAAGGGCGCTCCCTACCACCGGGCGATGACGAAGTACACTCCCACATGGCCCCGAAGCTTCACCCCGAGCAACCAGTCGATGCGTTCGCTGGTGGCAAAAATGAAACTCATCCCCAACCGCTCGATGATGCAGGGCAAACGCATCCTCTTCTGCGACGACTCCATCGTGCGCGGAACCCAATTGCGCGACAACGTGAAGATGCTCTACGACTATGGGGCAAAGGAGGTGCACATGCGCATTGCCTGCCCGCCGTTGATTTACGCCTGCCCGTTCATAGGCTTCACCTCATCCAAGAGTGAGTTGGAGCTGATAACCCGCCGCATCATACAGGAGCTGGAAGGCGACCACTCGAAGAACCTGGAAAAGTACGCCACCACCGACTCGCCCGAGTACAACAAGCTGGTGGAGTGCATCCGTGCACGCTTCGGCCTCGACTCGCTCAAGTTCAATACCCTCGAGACTCTGGTAGAAGCCATCGGCTTGCCTAAGTGCAAGCTCTGCACCCACTGCTTCGACGGCAGCAGCCACTTCTAACCGACGGCCGCCAATTATGGACCATTATAAAGATTAAAAGATACAGAACTATGGATTTAGTTGAACGTTTTTTGAAGTATGTGAGTTTCGACACCCAGTCGTCTGAGGAGTCCGAGACTACACCGAGCACGCCCAAGCAGATGGTGTTTGCCAAATACCTGAAGGAAGAGTTGGAGTCGCTGGGCCTCATCGAGGTGTCGCTCGACGGGAATGGTTACCTCTATGCCACCCTGCCTGCCAACACGGACAAACCGGTGCCGACGGTAGGCTTCATCGCCCACATGGACACCAGCCCCGACATGAGCGGAACCAACCCCAAGCCCCGCATCGTGAAGAACTATGATGGCGGCGACATTGTACTTTCCCAGTCAGACAACATTATTTTGTCGCCCAGGCAATTTCCCGAGCTGCTCGACCACAAGGCCGAGGACATCATCGTGACCGACGGCCATACACTGTTGGGTGCCGACGACAAGGCCGGCATCGCCGAGATAGTGACCGCCATGGTCTACTTGCAGGAGCACCCCGAGATTAAGCATGGCAAGATCCGCATAGGCTTCACACCCGACGAGGAGATAGGTCGCGGTGCCGACAAGTTCGACGTGAAACTGTTCGGCTGCGACTGGGCCTACACCATGGACGGTGGTGAGGTAGGAGAGCTGGAGTTTGAGAACTTCAATGCTGCCGGTGCCAAGGTCATCTTCAAGGGACGCAACGTACACCCAGGCTATTCGAAGAACAAGATGATCAACTCCATGCTGGTGGCCAGCGAGTTCATCAGCCTGCTGCCTCCGTGCGAGACTCCCGCCCACACCGAGGGCTACGAAGGTTTTTATCACCTGGTGGGCATGCAGGGCGATGTGGAGCAGACCACTCTCTCGTACATCATCCGCGACCACGACCGTGCCAAGTTCGAGCAACGCAAGACCGAGATGCAACGGGCGGTGGACTTCCTCAATGCCCGCTACGGCGAGCCTGTGGCAATACTGGAGATGCGCGATCAATACTACAACATGCGCGAGAAGATAGAGCCGGTGATGCACGTCATCGACGTGGCTTTCGAGGCCATGAAGCAGGTTGGCGTGAAACCCGAGGTACGTGCCATCCGTGGCGGAACGGACGGAGCGCGTCTGTCGTTCGAAGGTCTGCCTTGCCCCAATATCTTTGCCGGAGGCATCAACTTCCACGGTCGGTACGAGTTCCTGCCCATCCCGTCGTTGGAGAAAGCTTGCAAGGTAGTCTCCAAGATAGCCGAGCTGGTGGCCCAATAAACTGTTGACTGGTGACCCTGCATGGGTCGCATGAATAATTGACACAGGTTGGTGTGGGCAAGGTTACCATTGCCTTGCACTAATCTGTGTTAATCTGTTTAAAATAGGGACTGTTCTACTCGCATGACGTCTCTATTTTGTTTAATTTTGTTTCCTGAAAAATTCTTATACACTTCGAGATGTCTGAACTATCACCACTGATTCGGGACCTTGCGCTGATATTGTTTAGCGCAGGCGTCATCACGCTTATCTTTAAGCGGCTGAAACAGCCGCTGGTACTGGGCTACATCGTAGCCGGATTCTTGGCCAGTCCTCACATGCCTTATACTCCCTCGGTGGAGGATATGGTGGATGTGCAATCTTGGGCGGATCTGGGTGTCATCTTCTTGCTGTTTGCCCTCGGTTTGGAGTTTAGTTTCAAGAAATTGGTGAAAGCCGGTGGCACTGCCATTGTGGCGGCTTGCACGGTCATCCTCTGCATGATGGCTGTCGGCATATTGGCAGGTACGGCCTTCGGATGGAAGCAGATGGACTGCATCTATCTGGGCGGTATGTTGGCTATGTCTTCCACCACCATCATCTACAAGGCTTACGACGACATGGGGCTCCGACAGCAACGGTTCGCCGGACTGGTGCTGAGCGTGCTCATCCTGGAGGACATTCTCGCCATCATCCTGATGGTGATGCTTTCTACCATTGCCGTCAGCCGCAACTTCGAGGGACTGGAGATGGCATTCAGCATAGGCAAGCTGGCCTTCTTCCTGATACTTTGGTTTGTCGTTGGCATCTATCTGATTCCTACTTTCCTGAAAAAAGCCCGTAAGTGGATGAGCTCCGAGACGCTGCTCGTCGTGTCGTTGGGCATGTGCTTCGGTATGGTTGTGCTTGCCTCGCAAGCCGGATTTTCTGCCGCCTTCGGTGCGTTCATGATGGGCTCCATCCTGGCCGAGACGGTGGAGGCCGAGACCATCGAGAAAGTGGTAGGCCCGGTGAAGGATCTCTTCGGCTCCATCTTCTTCGTCTCCGTCGGCATGATGGTGGACCCTACCATGATAGCCCAATATTGGTTGCCTGTCGTTGTCATCACGCTGGCCATCCTGTTGGGACAGACCATCTTCGGCTCGGGAGCCTTCCTACTTGCCGGTCAGCCGCTGAAGATCTCCATACAGTGCGGTTTCAGCTTGACGCAGATTGGTGAGTTCGCCTTCATCATCGCCTCGTTGGGCGTGAGTCTGGGTGTCACCAGCAGCTTCCTCTATCCGATAGTGGTTGCCGTGTCTGTCATCACCACCTTCCTCACTCCTTACATGATTCGTTTGGCGGTGCCGGCCTACGACGTGCTGCAGAAGCATCTGCCCAGTCAGCTGCTCGGATTCATCGACCGCTATTCGGCCCGCTCGCATACCTCCGTCAACCAGGAGAGCAACTGGCGCAAGCTGCTGTTGGCCATTGTGCGCATCGTGGTGGTCTACACCATACTGACCATTGCCGTCATTGCCATCTGCTTCAACTTCGTCGACCCGCTGATACAGCAGTTCATCCCGCAAGGGTGGGAGCGTTGGATTGGAGTGACCGTTACCATCCTGGCCATGTCGCCTTTCCTGCGTGCTGTGATGATGAAGAAGAACCACTCCGTGGAGTTCACTACCCTGTGGCGGGACAATAGGTTCAACCGCGCCTCGCTCGTCTCCACCATCGTGCTGCGTATGGCTGTGGTTGTGCTCTTCATTGTCTACGTCATCTCGCACTACTTCCAGGCATCGTCGGCTGTGCTCACCGGCATCGCGCTGGTGCTGCTCATCATCATGATCTATTCGCGCCGGCTGAAGAAGCAGTCCATCGCCCTGGAGCGTACCTTTATGCAGAACCTCCATGTGCGCGATATCTATAACGACCCGAGCAAAGGCAACTCGCCGGCTTATGCGGGAAGTCTGCTGTCGCGCGATATCCACCTCTCCGACATGGAGATACCCGCCAACTCCCAGTGGGGCGGTCACACGCTGGGCGAGCTCAACTTCGGTAAACTCTTCGGTGTGCACGTAGTCTCCATCCTCCGGGGCGACCGACGCATCAACATTCCGCGGGGCGAAACGATGCTCTTCCCGAACGACACCATACAGGTAATCGGTACCGATGAACAGTTGGCATCTTTTACTGCCGAGGGTAGTAAGGTGGCCCAGTTGCCCGACGACGAACCTTCCGTCGATAACGAGATGAACCTGATGCAACTGGAGGTCAGTGCCGACTCGCCCTTCGTCAACAAGAGTATCCGCGAGAGCGGCATCCGCAACCGATATAACTGTCTGGTTGTCGGAGTGGAACAGGCCGACGGCTCACTCTTTAGCCCTGATGTGGACTCACCTCTTCACGAGGGCGATGTCGTGTGGGTCGTGGGCGAGAAAGAGAATGTTCACGCTCTTTTGGGAGAAAAATGCGCTCCGATGCCTTCTATATCAGAATAAGTTGTTACATTTACACGATAATTTTATAAACGTTCAAAAATAATTACTATGAGAACTGATCCGAAAGACTGTCTCTACTGTCAAAACAACGAGACTTTACACAATCTGATGATCGAGATTGCCCAACTGAGTGTATCACGCGTATTCCTGTTCAAAGAGCAAACCTACAGAGGCCGTTGCCTGGTGGCTTATAAAGACCATGTGAACGACTTGTTCGAACTGAGTGACGAAGAGCGCAACGCTTTCATGGCTGATGTGACCCGCGTGACCCGCGCCATGGACAAAGCCTTTCATCCGGTGAAGATCAACTACGGCGCATACAGTGACAAACTCTCTCACCTCCATTTCCACTTGGCTCCCAAGTATGTGGACGGCCCCGACTACGGTGGCGTGTTCCAGATGAACCCCGGTAAGGTGTATCTCACCGACGCCGAGTACCAGGAGATGATTGACGCTATCAAAGCTAACCTCTAAACCTCTCTTCCTCAGATATGCCAATAAAGAAATACAGTGGAGTGGTAGTGCCGATGATTACGCCGGTCACTGCCACTGGCGCTCTCGACGTGAAGGCCGTGGAGCGCATCATCGCCCTCTTCGTCAGGAGTGGAGTCTCTCCCTTGTTGATGGGAACTACGGGCGAGGGTAACTCCGTCTCTGCCGCCGATGGTCTGCTGTTTGTGCAGACAGCCGTAAAGGCAGCCCAAGGCAAAATCACCATCTATGCCGGACTGACAGGCACCTGTGTCTCCGAGCAACTCGTTGCCGCCGAAGCCTATACGGCTGCCGGTGCCGACGTTATCGTGGCCACATTGCCCAGCTACTACGCCCTGACGGACGAGCAGATGTACGAATACTATAAGTACTTGGCGGACAACATCAAAGGCCCGTTGATGCTCTATAACATCAAGTCGACCACGCACATGTCCATTCCCGTGGAGGTCATCCGTCGTTTGAGTACACATCCCAACATCGTGGGCTTGAAGGACTCCGAGCGCGACCTCGAGCGTATGGATGCCTGCATCGCCATCTCCCGTGGACGTGAGGACTTCTCCTACTTCTGCGGATGGGCGGCACAGTCTGCCCATTGCATCGAGTTGGGTGGCGACGGATTCGTCCCCAGCACAGGCAACTTCGTGCCGGGCATGTTCAAGCAACTCTACGACGCTGCCGTGGCTGGCGACATGGAGACCGCCAACCGTCTGCAGGACGAGACCAACGCCATCGCCAAAATTTATCAGGAAGGACGCACGCTGGGACAGTCGCTCACCGCCCTGAAGGTGATGATGCAGACCGACGGACTGTGCGACTCCTACATGCTGCCGCCTCTGACACGCTTGCCCGAGGCAGAAGAAGCTGCGATAGCTGAACGGGCACGCAAAGTGGCGCATTGAGACTGGGGAAACCTAACAAAATCTAATACTAACCTTGAAAACATCATTTTATGCAACAACCTCTTATTCACTGGGTTGATTATGTCATCGTAATCGTTTCCGTATTCGCGGCAGTGGGTATGGGCTTCTACTTCGCCCATCGTCAGAAAGACACGCATGCCTACTATGCCGCCAGCGGAAAGATTCCGGCTTGGGCCATCGGCATGTCCATCTTTGCCACCCTCATCAGTAGTGTCACCTTCCTTGCCTATCCGGGCGCTGCCTACGGCGGCAACTGGATTCTGCTGGTGCAAGGTCTGATGGTGCCTATCGTATTGGTAGCGATGATAGGCATCATCGTACCCCTGTTCCGTAAAGTCATCAAACTGAGTACCTACGAATACTTCGAACGTCGGTTCGGCTTCTTTGCTCGCTTCTACAGTTCGTTGGCATTCTCACTGGGACACTTCTCAAAGATGGGAACCGTCTTCTTCCTCGTCTGTCTGGCTCTCTCAGAGTTCTTGGCGTGCGACATCTATCTGGTGTTGGGCGTGCTGGGTGTGGTCATTATCCTCATCACCCTGTTGGGTGGCATGGAGGCCATCATCTGGATGGACGTCATCCAAGGCTTCCTGTTGATTGGCGGCGGACTCATCAGTGTGGCGATGCTCCTCTTCTTGCCCGAAGGCGGACCATCGACCGTGTTCTCTGTAGCCAAGGAGTTCGACAAGATTAGCTTTGGCCCCTACGACATGAGTCTGACACACTTGACCTTCATCGTGATGGTGCTCAACGGCATCTTCTATGCCATACAGAAGTACGGCACCGACCAGACCATCGTGCAGCGCTACCTCACGGCGAAGGATGACAAGAGTGCCAAGAAGGCCGCATACATCGGCGTGTTCATGAGTGTGCCTGTGTGGGCGCTGTTCATGCTCATCGGTACGGGACTCTTCGTCTTTTACCATGTGACGGGCA
The DNA here is from genome assembly GCA_963643925.1 of Bacteroidaceae bacterium. Classification (GTDB taxonomy): domain Bacteria; phylum Bacteroidota; class Bacteroidia; order Bacteroidales; family Bacteroidaceae; genus Phocaeicola_A. Next base: position 23,831 of record CAVINS010000026.1, on the reverse strand, counting down.
ATCCGTTGCCCGAGGGCATCAAGTCCGATGGTGTGTTTCCTTACTTCATTGCTACCCAGATGCCTCCGGGTGTCACTGGTCTGGTCATTGCAGCCCTGGCAGCTGCTGCCATCTCCAGCTTGGATGCTGACCTCAACTGCCTCTCTGCCATCACCGTGCAGGACTACTACGCACGCTTCAGACCGCAGAGTACCGACCGTCAGCGCATGCGCGTGGGCCGTTGGGCGGTAGTCATCTCCGGTTTGGCAGCCGTGGGTGTGGCAGCGCTCTACGTCATGTGGGGTGGCGAAGGTGTGCTGGGAGCCGTGTTCGGACTCTACGCCATCTTCTCGGCCGGCATTGTGGGCCTCTTCCTGCTGGGTTTGCTAAGCCGACGTGCCAACAAACAGGGTGTCTACGTGGGCATTGCTGCGGCTGTGCTCTTCACTGCCTATGCCTTGCTCACCTCCACCAAGTTCGACTTTGGCAACGGCAAGCAACTGTTGCTCGACCTGGGTGACTGGAACTTTACGCATCATAAATATATGTTGGGTGTCTATAGCCACTTGATCGTGTTCGTGGTCGGATACTTCGCCAGCTACTTGTTCAAAACTCCGTTGGCTGACAAGCACTTGACCATCTACGGTTATCTGGAAGACAAGAAACTTAATAAAGAAAACAAATGAGAACAATAACATTGTTGCAACCACAGAAAATCGTTTTCGGTACGGGTTGCATTGCTCAATTTTGCGACGATTATCTCGCCATGGGTTACAAGCGGCTGTTCATCCTCACCGCTCCCCCCATCGTGCCGTTGATTCGTCCTATCGAACAGAAGTTGAACGAGGCCGGCATCAGCACGTTGGTCTATGACCATATCCTGGGCGAGCCGTCAGTGACCGACTTCAAGCAGATTCTGGAAGAGGCGCGCAGCTACAAGGCCGACAGCTTCATCGGTGTGGGTGGCGGTAGTGTGCTCGACGTCACCAAATTGGCCGCTACACTCATCAATAGCGACCAGCAGGTGGAGGACCTCTTCGGAACGGGTTTCGTGAAAGCCCGCGGCGTATGGTTCGCCTGCATGCCGACCACAGCCGGCACGGGTAGCGAGGTGTCGCCCAATGCCATCTTGCTCGACGAACGCGACAAGCTGAAGAAGGGCATCGTCAGTCCCTACCTCATTGCCGACGCTGCCTACGTTGATCCGCAGCTGACGGTGACCGTTCCTCCCAAGGTGACGGCCGAGACCGGAATGGATGCTCTGACGCACTGCATCGAGGCTTACACCAACAAGTTCGCTCATCCGGCAGTGGACATGTATGCGCTGAGGGGCATCCAACTCATCAGTGCCAACTTGTTGCGCGCAGTGAAGGACGGCTCCGACATCGAAGCTCGCGAGGCTCTGTTGCTCGGCAGTCTCTACGGCGGCATGTGCCTCGGTCCGGTCAACACGGCGGCTGTCCACGCCCTCTCATACCCGTTGGGCGGTGAGTTTCACATCTCGCATGGCCTCTCCAACGCCATTCTGTTGCCTTCGGTGATGAAGTTCAACCGCAGCGCCAACCTGCAGAAGTATGCTCAGGTGGCCCTCGCCTGCGGTGCGCCCAAGGGAGCTGACGACAACGAGACGGCCCAGAACGGTGTCGACTTTGTGACTGAGCTCTCCAAGGCTTGTGGCATCCCCACGAAGCTGACCGAGATAGGCATTCCTCACGAGGCTGTCGACCACATGGCCAAGGCTGCCATGGAGGTGCAGCGCCTGTTGAAGAACAATCCGCGCACAGTTACCGAGGCGGACGCCAAAGCCATCTACGAGAGTCTTTACTAATATATATAATGTAAGAACAATGGAATTACCTATATTGGCCATAACGATGGGCGACCCTGCCGGCATCGGTCCGGAGATAGTGGTGCGCGCCCTCAGTCACCCAGAGACTTACACCAAGTGTCGTCCGCTGGTGACCGGCGACGCGTCTGTGATGGAGAATGCCGTGAAGGTGCTCGGCTTGCCGATGACGGTGCATGCCATCGACAAGGTGGCCGATGCCCGCTTCGAGCAGGGTTGCATCGATGTGTTCGACCTGAAGTGTGTGGACATGAGCAATTTCGAGTTCGGCAAAGTGTCAGCCCAGTGTGGCAACGCTGCCTTCGTCTCCATCCGCAAAGCCATCGACTTGGCTATGGCAGACGAGGTGGACGGCACCGTGACAGCTCCGCTCAACAAGGAAGCCCTCAACCTCGCAGGTCATCATTTCGACGGCCACACCGAGATCTACGCCACCTTCACCCACACTAAGAAGTACGCCATGCTGTTGGCTGACGAGTTTCTGCGTGTGATTCACGTCTCCACCCACGTGCCGTTACGCAAGGCTTGCGATTTGGTGAAGAAGGACCGCATCATCGAGGTGACGGAGCTCATCAACGACGCCTGTCTGCAGTTTGGTGTGGAGAATCCCCGCATAGGCATTGCTGGACTCAACCCTCATTCGAGCGACAATGGTCTGTTCGGATGGGAAGAGGAGAAGGAGATTACCCCCGCTGTGGAGGAGCTGAAGACCCGTGGCTTCAATGTCGTGGGTCCCGTGCCGCCCGACACGCTGTTTGCCAAGGCTAAGTGCGGACAGTTCGACGGCTGCGTGGCGATGTACCACGACCAAGGTCACATCCCCTTCAAGGTGGTGGGCTTCAACTGGAACAAGGAGACGGGCAAGATGGACAGCGTGAAAGGTGTGAACATCACCCTTGGTCTGCCTATCATCCGTGTCTCTGTGGACCATGGCACAGCCTTCGACGTTGCTGGCAAAGGCATCGCCAGTGAGGACGCCATGATGCTCTCCATCGACTATGCCACCCGCATGGCCATCAGCCGGCTGAAGAAGAAACGCGGTTCATGATGCCAAACGTTTGGCATGAAACTTGAAGCATAGACTTTTGGAATAAATAGCCTGAACCGGGCGCTCGGCATTGGAACCACTCCCATGTCGGGCGCTCGGGTGAAGGCTTGAAACACTCGAACAGAAATGATTGCAGTAGTAGCTGATGATATCACCGGTGCCGCCGAAATAGCAGGCATCGGTTATCGTTTTGGTCTGACGGTCGGCTTCCTCACCGAGGTGGAAGGACCGTTGCCGGAGTGTGACGTATTGGTGTTGGCTACCGACACCCGTTCAATGAACGAGCAAGAGGCCGTTACCGAGACACATCGGGTGGTCCGTGAGTTGCGGGGCCGTGGTGTGCAGGCTTTTTTTAAGAAGACCGACTCAGCCCTGCGTGGTCACATCGTGGCAGAACTGAAAGCCTTCCTTCAGGAGTCCGGTTGCTCCCGAGCCTTGCTGATGCCGCAGAACCCTTCCAAAGGTCGCATCGTCAAGCAGGGCGTCTATTACATCAATGGCCGTCCCCTGCAGGAAACCTCATTTGCGTTCGACCCCGAGTTTCCCGCCAATAGCTCTGTCGTAGCGGAGCACTTGATGGGAGTCCGCTATCTCAGCGAATCCCCTATGATGGTGGATACACCGGCTATGGGTTTCGCATCGGGGACCTCGAAGGGCTTAAACTCTTCGGCTAATGGCTTCGCATCGAAATCTTCTTTTGGTGGAAATACTTCGGTGAATGGAAATGTTGCACCGGATAGCAACGCTTCGCTCCCAATTTACGTGGCGGATGCTGACAGTGAGATGCAAATGGCGATTCAATTGATGCGTCACGCTAAGCCGGGCGTGTTGTTGGCTGGTGCCGCCGACCTGTTCACGGCTTATCTGCATTTAATCTTCATGGGTAATGACTCACGGCTGAGCACACCAGAGGCACGAGGCTTCAGTGGCTTGTCGTCCGGCCGTGCGCTGATAGTCTGTGGCAGTACCCAAAGTACTTCGCTGAGCCTGCTCCCTTACGTGGAACGCTATACCATCCCTACGGAACAGATGCCAGAGGATGTCTTTGAAGGAACGGCTTCGCCGGCGGAGTGGGAGAGTGTGGTGAAGCAAGTCTACAGTCAGCATCATGCGCTGATACTCACCATCGGTCGTCCGTCGAAAGGCGGCAAGGAGTTTGCCCTCCGGCTGCGGGCTGAGATGGCGGACGCTACCACTCGCTTGGTTCATGTGGCCGCTCCCGATGAACTGATTATCGAAGGTGGAGCCACAGCCTTCGCCATCCTTAAGCAACTAGGTTGGACGCGCTTCGAAGTCTCCGACGAAGTCTCTCCCGGCGTGGTCCGCATGAAGTGGTTGGGCGAACAACGATCTGTCCATGTCATCCTCAAGCCCGGCAGCTATTCTTGGGGAGGGTTGTTCGTCTGATAGAGGCTGTCGATGGAGTCTCAGCGGACTGATGTACGTTAGTTCGTGGACGGACTCTATTTTCGTTGTGCTCAAGCATCTTCCTCATGGGAACTTTTCGTACCTTTGCCCCTGTCTATGGAAATGGAGCAAGATACATATAAGACGATAGCACGGCTGGCGGAGGGAACATACTCCGAGAAGCGGAGCAAATTCCTGGCGTTTGCCATACCTGTCACTTCGGTGGACGAGGTGAAGAAGTACGTGGATGAGTATCAGAAGAAGTACTATGATGCGCGCCACGTCTGCTATGCCTACATGTTGGGGGCGGACAGGGGCACCTTTCGCGCCAACGACAACGGCGAACCGTCGGGCACTGCTGGCAAACCTATCCTGGGGCAAATCAACTCCAACGAACTGACCAACCTGCTGATTATCGTAGTACGCTACTTCGGAGGTATCAAGTTGGGCACGAGCGGACTGATAGTGGCTTACCGCACAGCGGCTGCCGAAGCCATCGCCAATGCCGAGCAACTGGAGAAAACCGTAGATCAGGAGATTTCCTTCGCTTTTGAATACCCCTTCATGAACGACGTGATGCGCATCGTAAAGGACGAAGAGCCTGCCATTGTCAGCCAGTCGTACGACACCGATTGTCTGATGACCCTCAGCATCCGACAGTCGAAGATAGGTCGGCTGAGGGAGAAACTTTCCAAAGTGGAAACGCTCCGTTTCGCCTCTGAAGAGTGAGCCATCGGCAGCTAAGACTGCGTCGTTACGAAGGCTCATGACAGAGCCATGGGCCGTCGATGGTTGAGCCTAGGGTCATTTGGGAACTCGCTGAACCGCTTGTCATTTATTTAGATGTATTCTTTTTGTCAAGTCTTGATTCTGTTATATCTTTTACATACATTTGCACGAGGTAAAGACTAACACAAATAAAAAATACTATGGTAAAGAAAACTATGGACCTCGATTATGCGGAATGTATCGATTGGAAAACCCATTCCATTTGTTACGATTCCAATGACGATTATGACGACGTTGAATTGAAAGAATACTATGAGGATGTCGAGGTCGAAGAAGATCCTAATCCATACTACTACTATTATTACGATGATGATAACCAAGACGAAAATGATTAAAATCTATGGATGTCAACACTTTTCTGGAATACGTTAATACTCATACCGCAGAGGAAGCTGCGGAATTGTTAGTGAAAATGAGGCATAATGGCGGGCATGTTCGTAAAGACTGCGATTCGGAGGTTTGTTATGTGCAAGAGACGGATGACGAGTGTTACGAAGAAGGCTCACCCTCTGAGGAGTGGTACAATTATTATGAGGATGAATTGGACTAACGGCGAATCTAAGACTATGATATCCAGAGGTATTGATAAAGTCAAACAGACAATAGATTACGCTCAGATGGTCATTAGCCACGTAAGCGATGGCTCCGGTACAATAGATATGACAGGAAAGACTACGGCTGAGTTGAAGGGACTTCTCGGCCATTAACCTGGTAATGCGAGGCGAAGTCCTATGGATAACAATGCTAAGTGACTTGATTTCCCATCAAAGAGGATAAGTCACTCAGTATTGTTTTTTGAAACAAAAAATCTGCAAAGGGAAGATGTACTAAGGAGTTTTTTCGTACTTTTGTTCCTACTAGAATGAAGTAACCTTTAACTCACATGAAACGAATACAAACAATGCTCTTGCTGCTGTGCGGATGCCTGCTGGCCAACGCACAGGAGATTCCGCTACTGAAGGGAAACACTCTCCGGTATAAAGGGAAGAAGATTCAGCTGAATGAAAAGAACCTGTTGGTGGACGGGACGCTGCAAGCCAACGACCCTGCTCCCCGGTCTCCCTATGCCTTCGCTACCTTCAACGAGGCAGTGGCACATCTGGAGGACGGCTCGGCACAGGAACCGATGACCATCTACATCGCTCCTAACGTCTATTGGGTGGACGACCCCGACGACCCTGCCATACGCGAACCCCAGCAGGGCGGCACACCTTATGCCCTGGAGATAGCCTGCAACGGCCTGCGACTGATAGGTCTGGCGGACAATCCCGAGGATGTGGTGCTGGCTTGCAATCGTGGACAGACACAAGGTGCCGTGGGCAACTTCACCATGTTCCGCATCGAGGGCGACGACGTGTCGGCAGAGAACATCACCTTCGGCAACTACTGCAATGTGGACTTGGTCTATCCACGCAATCCAGCACTGAACCGCCCCAAGCGTATGGATGCCATTGTGCAGGCACAGCTGATACTGAACAAGGGCGACCGCTATGCAATGCGCAACTGCCGCTTCATCAGCCGGCTCAACCTCTGCCCTTGCAACGGCGGCGAGCGTACACTGTTTGACCATTGCCACTTCGAGAGCACCGACGATGCGCTCTGCGGCACGGGTGTCTACGTGGACTGCGACTTCGTGTTCTACGGAGCCAAGCCTTTCTACTCCACCTACCGGACCGGTGCGGTGATGTACCGCTGCAGTTTCGACGTGCGGACCTTAGGGGCACAATACTTCACCAAGGCGGGCGGTCCTATGACGGTCATCGACAGCGAGTTCCACACCCATGCGGACAATCAGTTCGTGGGCTGGACTCCGGTGCCCACTCCCGACGAACGCAGCTACCAGTATCGCATGAAGTGCGACGGGAAGACGTTTCGCATGCACCCCAATCAAGGCGAAAGCTGGCTCACCGTGGACCTGACCGGCAAGAAGGCCCTGGAGGCATATCTGGTGACGGTAGATGGCAAAGAAATCTACAATATCTATAACCTACTGCGAGGCGACGACGACTGGGACCCGATGAACCTGAAGAAGACTATGCTGAAGGCGGAGAAGAAGAACAAGACAATCTATACCAATCGCCCCACCATGTTGACCATAACCCCGAAGAAGGCGGAGATAGAGAGTAGCGTGAACGATACCACACTGACCGCTACCTTCTATCGGTTCGGATACTATGCCGACCACAATCCGGAACCGGTGCAATGGTCGGTGATGCCTCCCTACGAGAAAGAGGTGCAACTATTTCCCAAGGCCGACGGACGTTGCAAGGTGACACCTACCGCCACTGGCGATGAGACCCACCAAGTGGTGGTGAAGGCCGTGTCCGCATCGGGCCTGGAGTCTGCCGCTACGCTGACCGTAAAGCCTAAGATGTTGGCGGCACCGGTATTCCTGACGCAACCTTCTGTTTCCATCACACCTGCTGAAGAATCCAACCTGGCAGGTGCTCCCGGACAGGGAGGTGTAGGGTTTGCCTCAGTAAAATATACCATAGACCTGCAAGGACGGGCCGACCAGTCGGTCATCACTTGGTATCGTTGCGATGCCAACGGCGACCATGCCATAGAGGTGGCCGAGTCACGCTTGAATGAGCCCGAGCAGATTTACCGGCTGAAAGCTGGTGATGTAGGCTACTACCTGATGGCCGTCGTGCGCCCCAAGCATCTGCGTTGCGAGGCAGGCGTTCCGGCAAAGGCTGTGAGCACAAGAGCCGTCACTGCACAGGATGTCTGCGCCGAGGCAACGGCTTTAACAGACAAACATTTCAGTACAGACTTCCAAAACTTCCCCACGACGGTGCAGCCCATGGTGAAGACTGGCTTCTGGACCGTGGATGCCTACAAGCCCCTCGATACAAGGGAGTTCGACTGGCAAGTCATCCAACCGGGATGTTGGTTCTATGGCAAGGGTACGAATGGAGCCTCGCATCACTACGGACTGCTGCAGGGACGCAAAGGTGCCCGACTGATGTACACGCCGGTAGGAGAGACCTTCGGCGACATGACGCTGACCTTGAAAGTGGACCCCGCCAAGACGGCAGGTCAAGGCTTCGGCAGCGCCACGGGACAATACCTCGATGTCTGCCTGAAGATGGATACTCGCACACTGACGGGATACGGTCTGCGCATCATCCGCACACCGGCTAACGACAGTGCTGTGGACTTCTATTTGATTGAGTACTCCAACGGAACCACGAAAGCCCTCACTGAGGCCGTCTCCGCATCGTGCTACCTCTCCACCTGCACTATCCACTTGATCGCAAAGGGTGACAAGTTGACGGCGATGGTGGACTCCGACACCACCTTGCCCCGCACCACTAAGGCAGGCATCCTGAAGGAAGTGTCGCTGCAGACAACCATCCGTCCGAACACATTCGGTGGTGTGGCCATACAGCACACGGGCTCGCAAGGCGACAGTGCCACACAGCTGCGCAAGTTGGAGGTTGACTGGAAATAAAAGCCGTGACAGTCATGAAAAGAACAGCTCAGTTGCGCATCCTCCTCGGCCTGCTGCCGATAGGCTTGGTCCTGTCGGCACTCTGCTCGTGTGGATACCTCTCGACCCATCACAACCGGGAAGCTGACTCACTCAACAGACTGTCGTATGGCTATCACTACAAGAATCTGGACTCAGTACAACTGCTCGCCACACAGGCCTACAGCTCAGCCGGTGGGGATGTCAACGCCAAAGCCGAAGCGTTGAACAACCTCGCTTTCTATGCCTTCATGCGCATGGACTTCGAACAGTCCGCCAACCTGCTTGCCAAGGTGTATGACGCCTGCAACAACGAACTCGAGCTGCTGATAGCGGACATTGGTATGATGAAAATCTGCCAGCGCACCGCCGCCAACAAGGAGTTCTACGACCATCGCAATAGTGCCCTCAGCCGCATGCGCCACATCGACGAGGAACGGTCGGCGCTGAGTGAGAGCGAGCAACAGCGGTTCACCTACGCACAGACGGAGTTTCACATCGTGTCGAGCATCTACTACTATTATCTGCAACAGGAGGAGCAATCGCTGGAGGAGATCAACCTCGTCGACCCGATCGCTGCGGTGGAGAAGGATACCGCCCAACTGCTATACTATTATTATATGAAGGGGTCGGGCGGACTCTGTCCCGGAAAGGACGAGTCGGAGATAGCCGTGCGCGAGTTCGACTACCTGAGCAAGTGTATCGCTCTGAGCCACGAGTGTGGCTACGTCTACTTCGAGGCGAACTGCTTGCAAGCCTATGCCGAGCTGCTGATAAACGACACCGGGCGTAAGGCCATAGAGGAGAACCGCAAGACCACGCTGAAACTGCTCAATACCGATGAGGTGGCTGATTCGCTGCTGCCCATCAATTTGGCAGGCAAAGCATTGCAGCTGTTCATGCGCTATGGCGACGACTACCAGATAGCCGGCACCTACCGCACCATTGCCACGTGTCAGCTCGCTGCCCGGCAATACACCGAAGCCATCATTAGCCTGCAGCAGGCGTTGGACTATGTGAGCAAACACCACGAACGCTATTACGACTGCACCGACTCCACCCACCGCCTCTCCACCTACTGCGCCGACGACACCCTCTGCCTGGAGAAACGTTGGCTGACGGACAAACGCATACAGACTGTGCCCGAGTGGATAGCCCGCATCCGCGAGCAGTTGTGTCTGGCCTACTCGGGCCTGGGCATGAAGCGCGAGTCGGACTACAACCGGAACATTTATCTGGACATACTGGACGTGACGCGCCAGGACAAGGAGCTGGAGAGCCGCTACGACCTGCTGGAGGCTGAGTCGCGTCAACTCAACTTTTGGCTCTTTACCATCGTGGCGCTGCTCGTCGTGACGCTCCCCCTCTTCTGGTGGCTCAACAAAAGGTGGAAACGGAACAATGCCGAGCAGATAGAGAACCTGAAGCTGATACTGGAGATATGCCGCAAGATAACCGCCTCTCTGCCTGCCAAGGTGATGGAGAGGGATGATATTGGAGAGTACATCCGTGAGGCTGTGCGGACCGACCTGACCCAATTGTTTGGCCCCTGCGAGGTGTCGGTGGACCTCGACAGCAAGCGGTTGCAGGTGCAGACCGATCACAGACTGAACCGGGAACAACAGACCACGCTGAACGTGCTGGCACCCTACGTGGCGTGGGCCATCGAGAACGGCTCCACACTGCTGTCGCTCGATGAGGAACAGCAGTCCATCGAGACGGAACGCTACATTCACCAGCAACACATCGCCGACAACAAACGCCAGAACATCGTGAAGAAGGCATGCTTCGCCATCCTCACAGGCATTACGCCCTACCTGGACCGTATCATACACGAGGTGAACAAGCTAAAGAGTCTGCCCGCCTCCGACTGCAGCGCCGACAACTATGAGCTGCGACGCAAGAAGTACGTCTACATTGCGGAACTGACCGACAAGATAAACGAATACAACGACATCCTGTCCGCATGGATCAAGATGAAGCAAGGCTCATTGGCGCTCAACATCGGGAACTTCCAGTTGAACGACCTGTTCGACATCATCCGCAAGGGGCGCAAGAAGTACGAGGCCAAGGGACAGACCTTCACGGTGGAGCCCACCCCGTCGGTGGTGAAGGCCGACAAGGCGCTGACCCTCTTCATGCTCAACACCCTCGCCGAAAACGCCCGCAAGTACACCCCCGATGGTGGAACCATCGCCGTGTATGCCCGTGAGACGGACACGTACGTGGAGATATCGGTGAAGGACAATGGTATCGGCCTCTCTGCCGACGACCTCCGCTGCCTGCTCGAGGAGAAGGTTTACAACCCCGACAAGAGAGGCATGGACGACAGTGGCAACCGGGAGATGCTCCACTGCAACAAAGGCAATGGCTTCGGACTGATGAACTGCAAGGGCATCATCGAAAAGTACCGCAAGACCAATGCCCTGTTCTCCGTCTGCGCATTCAGTATCGAGAGTGAGAAAGGGAAGGGGAGCCGCTTCTTCTTCCGTCTGCCGAAGGGTGTCGCCAAGAGTCTGACGGCACTACTGCTTCTGCTGCTGCCCATGACGGGCATGGCCAACGATGTCTCCTACTACGACGCGTCGTTGGAGGTCGCCTCGCGCTATGCCGACTCCGTCTATTTCAGTAACGTGAATGGCCGCTATGCCGATGCCATCCAGTTTGTGGACTCGGCCATCGTCTACCTCAACAAGCATCACCGGCAATACAGCAAAGAGACGGCCGATTCCATGGCCCTCACCGGTCAAGGCGAGGCGGCGGAGATAACCTGGTGGTATCAGCTGTTCGACACGGACTACCATGTGATACTGGACATCCGCAACGAGGCTGCTGTCGCCGCGCTGGCCTTGAATGACTGGGACACCTATCGCTACAACAACCTGGCTTACACACGACTCTACAAACTCCTTGGCGAGGACAGTTCGCTGGAGGAATACTGCAAGGAGATGCAACGGTCGTCCACCAATAAGACGGTGAGCATCGTGCTCTGTCTGCTCATCCTGCTCATTCTGGCCTCGGCCTACTATCTGCTCTACTTCCGCCGACGCATCCTCTATCGACTCAATCTGGAGCAGGTGCTGGAGATAAACCTGGAGATTGTCACCTCGTCCATGTCGCCCATGCGCGACTCCGACGAGATGGACGCTTTGCCGCAGCGCATCCTGCAAAGCTCGTTTGCCAGCATGAACGACCTCTTCGACCTGCGCTCCATGGGCCTTGCCGTGTACGACGAGGCGGGCAAGAAGCTACACTATGCCGTCTACCCATCCAGCGACCACAGAGACGAACTGTGTGCCGAGCTGAAGCGCTGCTACGAGGAACAGAGCGCCTCCGAGATGCCGGAGAAGGGCACCGTCTGTTTGCCGCTGACCACCGAGCTGCAGGACGAGGAACATTGTCTGGGCGCGTTCGTCTTGGTGCGCAACCGTATGGACAGCTACCACGAGGACGAGCGGCTTATGGTGCGGCTGATAGCCAAGTACCTGAGCGTGGTGGTGATGAACGTGGTGGTGCGCATGAACAGCAAGTACCGCGACATTGAGTTGGCGCGCGACGAGAAGACCCGCACCCTGCATGAGGAGAACCAGATTTACGTGCAGAATCAGGTGCTGGACAACTGCCTCTCTGCCGTGAAGCACGAGACCCTCTACTATCCCAACCGCATCAAACAGATAGCCGAGCGGCTGCTGCAACCCGTCAATCCGGCAGAGGAACTGGAACAGACCGCCGCCATGGAGGAGTTGGTGAGCTACTACAAGGACGTGTTCACCATCCTCTGCTCGTGCGCCTCGCGCCAACTGGAGGAGGTCACCTTCAAGCGGACCACCATACAGGTGGCCGATTTGATGGCGCACGCACAAAAATACCTGAGCAAACTAAACAGAAAGCGAAATCATCCGCTAACTTTGCATACCGAAGCCTGTGCGCTACGCGCCATCGGCGACGAGGTGCTGTTGAAGTTCCTGCTTGAGAATCTCATCGGTGCCGCTTGCGCCAGTGCGGAAGAGGGCAGCCTGCGACTCACCGCCACCGAGGAGGCCGGGTTCGTCCGCTTCGGTCTGAGCGACAGCCGGGGGGTGTACACCGAGGAGGAACTCAACAGCCTCTTCTATCCCGACCGCGAACGCATGCGGACCGACGAAGCCGGACGGCTCACCGGCACGGAGTATCTGCTCTGCAAGCAGATAGTGCGCGACCACGACGAGTACACTGGCCTACGGGGTTGTCGCATGAACGCCGAACCACAGAATGGAGGAGGGTTCACCATATGGTTCACTATCCCCCGCAAACCATAAACGAAAAGAATAAGAAGATATATGGAGAACAAATTCAAAGTCATCATCGTCGAAGATGTAAAACTGGAACTGAAAGGTACGGAAGAGATCTTCCGTAACGAGATACCCGACGCCGAAGTCATCGGCACCGCCATGACCGAGAAGGAACTGTGGCAACTGTTGGAGATCGTGGACACGCCGGACCTGGTGCTGCTCGACCTCGGGCTGGGCGGCTCCACCACCATCGGTGTGGAGATATGCCGCATGCTGCGACAGAAGTACAGGTCGCTGCACATCCTCATCTTCACGGGCGAGATACTGAACGAACGGCTGTGGGTGGATGCGCTGGATGCCGGTGCCGACGGCATCATCCTGAAGACGGGCGAGCTGCTGACGAAAAACGACGTGCAGAGCGTGATGGACGGCAAGAAGCTGGTCTTCAACCAACCCATACTGGAGAAGATTGTGGCCCGCTTCAAACAGTCCGTGCTAAGCGAACAGAAGAAACAGGAAGCCTTCATCCAGTACGACATCGACGAATATGACGAGCGCCTGTTGCGTCACCTCGCCTTGGGCTACACCAAGGAGATGATCACCAACCTGAAGGGCATCCCCTTCGGCGTGAAGTCGCTGGAGAAGCGGCAAAACGACCTCATCAACCGTCTCTTCGCTACCGACGAGCGCAGTGGTGTGAATGCCACCCGCCTAGTGGTGAGGGCTTTCGAACTAGGTATACTGTCCATCGATAACCTGGAGGCGGATGAAGAATAGGGCGTACATACCGCACCCCGCAACCCTGCTGCTGGTTGCCACATTGCTGCTCGTCCTCCTTTCGTGGATAGGCAGCGTCAACGACTGGCCCGTGCAGAACATGCTCAGTGCGGAAGGTGTTCGCCTCACCCTGCGTCATGCCCTGACGCACGTTCACCGATCGCCCCTCATCCCGGTGCTCATCCTGCTGATGGCTGTCAGCCTCACCTGCTCATCGGGACTGCTGAAGGCACTCTTGCAACAGCTGCGCGCTTGGGGCGGACGTGGATGTCTGTCGCACAAACAGCGGCGGGCCCTGCAACTGGCCACGCTTACCTTTATTATATATACAGCGTGCGTCGCGGTGGCTACCTTCTCACCGTTCGCCATCCTGCTGGGCGTCACCGGCACCCTCAACCGCTCGCCGTTCATCGAAGGCCTGGTGCCCATCCTCTCCCTAGCGTTCATACTCCCCGGACTCCTGTTTGGCATCGCCTCGGGGCAGTTCCGCAACGACCGCGAGGTGCTCACGGGGATGAGCCGTCTACTGATAGCGTTCATGGACTATTTCATCTATCTCTTGGTGGCCTCGCTCTTTTTGGGTACCTTACAGTCGTCGCTGCTCGACCATCTGGCCGGGCTAGGAGAGGGGGGCATTCGTTTGCTTGGATACGCCCTCTATTACCTCCCGCTCGTTGGGAAACTTGTGAAACTGCTAAACGATAACAAACGATGCGATTGACCCTTATCCGACATACCTCGGTGGACGTGGCTCCCGGCACCTGCTATGGGCAGACCGATGTCCCCGTACGCCCCACCTTTGCCGATGAAGCCTCCCTCACCCTGCAAGCTATCGCCGGCAAGCGGTTCGACAAAGTCTACATGAGTCCCCTGACCCGTTGCGTGAAGTTGGCCACCTATTGTGGCTATGGCGATGCCGAACGAGACCATCGGCTATTGGAACTCAACTTCGGCGAGTGGGAGATGCAAAGGTTCGAGGATATAACCGACCCTCGTCTGCAGCTGTGGTATGCCGACTACGAGCATGTCCCCGCCACGGGAGGCGAGTCCTTCGCCCAACAATACCTGCGTGTGGCCGCCTTCCTCGACGAGCTTCGTACCCAGCCCTACCGGGATGTGGCTCTCTTTGTCCACGGCGGCGTCATCGGCTGTGCCCAAGTCTATGCCGGAATGTACACCGTAGAAGAAGCCTTCCGTCACCTCACCCCCTATGGTGGCGTGGTGGAGATAGAGATCCCTTAATCCCCGTTTACCACGGCACAGCCTATCACATCGTGCCGCTCCATAATGAGAGCCAGTTGCTAACTTCTGCGCTCCCAATTCGCCATAATAGCGAATACGGAGGGAAATATTCAGCAAATACGGGTGCCTTAAAGCGGCTTCCGCCGCATGCCTTCTAAATCTTTTGAGAAGGCATCTCACAGAAATAGCTTGGCATCTGAATGCCCATAGCTCGGCATGCTATTACTCCACTCTCTCCCAATCCAAAAGGCCTTTTCCATTCTCATCAAGCTTTATTCATCCTTGTGGTCGGAATAGTCTCTTATATATTATATAGGTATAAGAGCCCTATTCGCATTCATATGTAGAAAAGCTAAAGGTTGGGACATGTTTTGGCATAACCATGTCGCAAGTTTGCATCGTCAAACAAAAATCAATTCAAAAACCTAACGTATATGAAAGTATTGCAATCAGTAGCCTTGGTACTCAGCTCTGGCGGAGCCAAGGGGTACGCGCATATCGGAGCCATCAAGGCCATAGAAGAAGCGGGATTCCAGATTAACTCCATCGCCGGCACCTCCATGGGAGCCCTTATCGGCGGACTGTATGCTGCCGGCAAACTCGACGAGGCATACCGGTGGTTGAAGACCGTAGACAACTGGGAAGTGTTCAAGATGGCAGACCTTCACAACGCTTCCAAGTCCGGGTTGCTGAACGGAGAGTTCATCTTCGACAAACTCAGGGAATTTATCGGCGACATCAGGATAGAGGAACTGCCCATAGACTATTGTGCCATTGCGACAAACCTCGACAACGGCAAGGAGGTGGTGATTCGCAAAGGTTCCCTTTTGGAAGCCATCCGCATGTCGATCTCTATGCCGGTACTGTTCTCCCCATACAAGAAAGACGGCCATTCCTACGTTGACGGCGGTCTTGTCAACGGACTCCCGATAAACAGAGTCGTCCGGCATAAAGGAGACAAAGTGATAGCCATAGACCTTGATACATACGGTCAGGACAGCGTAAGATATATGGAGGAAGAGGTGAGGAGCACATTCATTTCAGAGCAGGATGCCATAACGGCAACCGGCAGCGCTATCGCCTCGCTACTTTCCGGCAAGGGCGCACTCGATGCCGGACTGGGACTGGCAACCAACCTTGCGGTTCCCATATTGGCAGGCTATGCCAAGAATGCCCTGTCATCATCCCAAGGCAACCTGTTCAGCATCCTCCTCGACTCCTTCTACGTCTCCCTCCGCCAGAATAAGTTGTTGATGCGCGACATGATGCACCCGGACCTATACGTAAACATCAACGTCCATGGATACAATACCTTCAGCTTCTCCAACGCACAGACAATCGCGGATATAGGATATAGACAGGTAAAGGTTGCGTTGCAAGGCACACCCCAAACGAGAGCAAGTGTATACAGTACTTCCTGTTATGGCATAGCTGCGTCACAACAATAATAAACATGTCGGCATCAACAATGCCGCAATGAAAAAGTTTATACGAAACGACTATGAGCAAAGCTCTTCAAGTGAAGCAAAAAACGCATCAAGCGATGGTACGTCCTTTACCTCGGAGGAGGTGAAATGGCATTCTGATAGAAATCAGAAGCAGAAAGGAGTGGACTGGCAATTTACATCTTCTGAAGAAGCGAGAATAAAGCTAAAGCACTTGTACCCATTACTCAACTTCTAGACTTTACAGACTACTAGTAGTCCTTTTGCCCGATAATCCAAACGTGGCAATGGAAACTTTGGCGTTTGTGGACATCCGAGTCCCTAAAACGAAGAAAGCCCGCTAACGATAGCGAGCTTTCTGTAGCTTTTTAGGTTGCTAAAATTATTCAGCAACTACGGCAGCTGTGTCCTGAGCTGTAGAGTCAGCAGCAAGTGTGTCAGCGGGAGCTTCAACAACCTCCTCAACTACTGCTGTAGAATCCTGAGCAGCCTCTGTGTTAGCAGCTTTGTTTCTGCAAGAAGCGAAAGAAACGGCTGCAAATGCTACAAATCCGAATACTAATGTCTTCATTTTCTTTGCTTTTTAAAAACTATAAAACAATTATTTGCTTATTAAAACGCTGCAAAGGTATGCACTTTATAGATACGTTGTTCTAAAAAACTTGTTTTTTTTCGAACTTTTTTTTGAAAATAGTCTTTTTTGCCCTCTATAAGCGTGTTTCCGTTCCGATTTATAGCTAACTTTGTGCGCTTCAATGAGCAAACATTGAGCGGAAACTGAACGGAACATGATAGATACTTCTATATTTCAAGATAAAAAAGCGGCTTACTATACGCTGGGATGCAAACTGAACTTTTCCGAGACTTCCACCATCGGACGCATCTTGCGCGAGGCCGGAGTGCGCCCTGTGCGCAAAGGCGAAGAGGCGGACATCTGTGTGGTGAACACTTGCTCCGTCACCGACACGGCCGACCACAAGTGTCGCCAGGCCATCCACCGGTTGGTGCGTCAACACCCCGGAGCCTTCGTGGTGGTGACAGGGTGCTACGCCCAGCTGAAGCCCGATCAGATAGCGGACATCGATGGCGTGGACCTCGTCGTCGGTGCCGAGCAGAAGGGTCAGCTGATAGAACTGCTGGGCGACCTGCAGAAGAAAGGCAAGGCCGAGACCTACACCGGCGCCCTGAAGGACATCCGCACCTTCGTGCCCTCGTGCTCGCGGGGTGACCGCACCCGATTCTTCCTGAAAGTGCAGGACGGATGCGACTATTTCTGCTCCTACTGCACCATACCCTTCGCCCGCGGACGCAGCCGCAACGGAACCATAGCCTCCATGGTGGAGCAGGCACGCCAAGCAGCCCGCGAGGGTGGCAAGGAGATTGTCATCACGGGCGTCAACATAGGCGACTTCGGCAAGTCCACCGGCGAGACTTTCTTCGATCTCGTGAGAGCCCTCGACCAGGTGGAGGAGATTCACCGCTACCGCATCTCGTCCATCGAGCCCAACCTGCTGACCGACGAGATTATCGACTACGTGGCCACGTCGCGCGCCTTCATGCCCCACTTCCACATCCCCCTGCAAGCAGGGTCCGACGAGGTGCTGAAGCTGATGCGCCGCCGCTACGACACGGCCCTCTTTGCCCACAAAATAGAGAAGATACGCACCGTCATCCCCGACGCCTTCATCGGTGTGGATGTGATCGTCGGCACACGTGGCGAGTGCGACGAGCTCTTCGAGGAGGCCTACCGCTTCGTACAGACATTGGACGTGACGCAACTCCACGTCTTCAGCTACTCCGAACGTCCTGGCACACAAGCCCTCAAGATAGACTACGTCGTCTCCCCCGAGGTGAAGCACGAGCGCAGCCAACGCCTGCTCGCCCTCTCGGACGCGAAGACGCACGCCTTCTACGCACGCCACATCGGGCAGACCAAGCAGGTGCTGCTGGAGAAACCCAAGCCCGGACTGCCGATGCACGGCTTCACGGACAACTACATCCGCGTGGAGGTGGACGCTCCCCACACGCTCGACAACCAACTGGTGATGGTGGAACTGGGCGATTTCAATACCGACGGCTCCGCACTGCGAGGCCGATTGATCACCTCACAAGAAGAGAATAATCATGGAACTGAACAATAGAGACAGCGTGATGGAACCCCGAAGCAGGGTGGAAGGGAGCGGACTGGAGAAAGAAATCCCGGAAGCCCGGGCTGGTGTTGAACATGACGAATCCGCTATCTCTTCCTCTTTGTCGGGCGGAACCGACGAAGAGAAAGAGGTCTTTGTCAATGATGGGGTGCGAAACGGGATGAACCGAAAACATCAGACGAAGGTCGCCGTGGTGATACTGAACTGGAACGGCGCGCAGATGCTGCGCCAGTTTCTGCCATCGGTCTGCCGTTGCTCCTCAGGGGAAGGCGTCTCCGTGGTGGTGGCGGACAATGCCTCCACGGACGAATCGTGCGAGGTGGTGCTGAACGAGTTCCCTCAGGTGCGGCTCATCCGCTTGGACCGCAACTACGGCTTCGCCGAAGGCTATGACCGTGCTTTGGCGCAGGTGGAGGCGCAGTACTTTGTGTTGCTCAACTCCGACGTGGAGGTTACCGAGCGGTGGCTGCAGCCGATGGTCGGTTACCTCGACACTCATTCCCAGGTGGCGGCTTGCCAGCCCAAGCTGCTCAGCTGGAAGGAGCGGCAACGCTTCGAATATGCCGGAGCGGCAGGCGGATTCATCGATGCCTTGGGCTATCCCTATTGCCGTGGACGCATCTTCGGCACGGTGGAGGCCGACCTTGGACAGTACGACGATGTGACGCCTGTCTTCTGGGCCACGGGCGCTGCCCTCTGTGTGCGTGCGGCCGACTTCCGCGGCGTGGGCGGACTGGATGCCGAGTTCTTTGCCCACATGGAGGAGATTGACTTCTGCTGGCGGCTCCATCTGGCAGGCCGACAGGTCGTCTGCATCCCTTCCTCGCGAGTCTACCACGTGGGCGGTGCCACGCTGAAGCGGGAGAATCCCCGCAAGACCTACCTCAACTTCCGCAATAACCTCCTGATGCTCTACAAGAACCTGCCCACCGGCAGACTGTGGACTGTACTGACGCTGCGCTTCTTTCTCGACTATCTGGCAGCCTTCACCTGCTTGTTGAAGGGCGACCTGCCCAACGCGAAAGCCGTCTGCCAGGCACGTGTGGACTTCTGGCGGATGAGAGCCTACCGGCGAAAGGCACGTCACGAGGTTTGGTCGCGCCTGACGTGTGGCACGGCAATCCCCGAGATTCGTCCGGCTTCCATCCTGTGGGCTTACCATGTGCTGGGAAAAAAGAAATTTACTAACCTGTGCAAACATAAATGATATCATGAGAAAAAGCATCGCAAGTTTACTCTTCATCCTTGCGTCCACCAGCGTAGGCTTGGCGCAAGAGTATCTTCCCCTTTGGGAAAAAGGAAAAATGCCCAACAGCAAGGGCGTGGCGGTCGTCGACAGCATCGCCAACGAACGTGTCTATCAAGTGGGAATGCCTGGCCTCTACCTCTTCGAACCGTCGAAGGCGGAGAACAAGGGGGTGGCCGTTGTCATCATCCCCGGTGGCGGTTACGCCCGCTTCGCCTACCAGATCTCCGGGTTCTCTCTGGCCAAATGGTTCAACACCTTCGGCGTGACGGCTTTCGTGCTGACACACCGTCTGCCGCAGTCGCCCGACGTGGACACCTGTTACAAGGCTCCCGTGCAGGATGCGCAGCGCGCCCTGCGCTACATCCGCGCCAATGCGCAGCGCTTTGGGGTCAATCCCGACAAGGTGGGTGTGATGGGCAGCTCCGCCGGCGCTCACCTGGCAGGTTGCATGGCCACCTTCACCGAGGACTGGAGCAGCATTGGCGACGACCTGGACAAGTATTCCTTCCGACCCAACTTCGCCATCATGGTCTCTCCGGTGGTGTCCATGGGCGACATTGCCCACAAGGGCAGCCGCCAGAATCTGCTCGGCAAGTTCGACTCGCCCGAGATGCGCAAGCGTTTCTCCCTCGACCAGCAGGTCACTGCCCAGACGGCTCCCTGCTTCGTGGTGCATGCGATGAACGACCCTGCTGTCTCTTGCCTCAACAGCCTCCACTTCTTCGAGGCGCTGAAGAAGAACAAGGTGGCGAAATGCTCGCTCCACCTCTATCCCGAGGGTGAGCACAGCATCGCGGTGCGCAACAATCCCGGCACCACCGACGGATGGACAGCCATCGCCGAGCAGTGGCTCCGTGAGGTCTGCGACTTCTGATCTGTGAATCCGGCATAGGGATGCAGTCTGCCCGCCAAGGGGGTGGCTTCGTCCCTGTGCCGGATTGGCTTTTGCCTGTCCGCTCCTCACTCCAGGACGATGGACAGTATCTCCTTCGGCTCGCCGACGATGTGTGCCGGATGGTAGGCCGCCAGCTCCTCCACGGGACGGAAGCCCCATGCCACTCCGGCAGCTTCCACACCGGCGTTGAGGGCGGTCTGCATGTCCACGTCGGAGTCGCCCACGTAGAGCACGTCCGCCTTCGCCACACCGCACATCCGCAGGATGTCGTCCACGATGCGCGCGTCGGGTTTCGTGGGGATGCCCTCGCGCTGTCCCAGCACGGCGGCGAAACGTATGGTGGGGAAGAAGTGCCGCACCAGCTTCTCCGTGGCGGCTTGATACTTGTTGGAGGCCACGGCCAGCGTCACCTGCTTCGCCTGCAGCGCCTCCAGCAACTGGGGGATGCCTTCGTAGGGCGTGCTGCAGTCGGTGTTGTGCTCGTCATAGTAGGGCACAAAGCGCGAGCGGATGCGGCCGATATTCTCCTCCGTGCGCTCATCCTCGGGCAGGGCACGCTCGAAGAGTTTCGTCACTCCGTTGCCCACGAAATAACGGTAGTCCGCCGCCTCGTGGGTGGGAAATCCATAGTGCGCCAATGCCTGATTGGTGCTGTTGGCCAGGTCGGCAATGGTGTTGAGCAATGTGCCGTCGAGGTCGAAAACAACTGATTTCTTCATCTTCTTGCCTTTTTCTGTGTGTGTAAAAATCACGCTCAGAGCTTCATCACCTTGCAGAAGCATCCGTCGAATGCGGGGCCTGGCTCCACGCTGTGGTCGAAGATGCCGAAGACACTGGAGCCCGAACCTGACATTGCGGCGTAGACGGCCCCCATGTCGTAGAGCCGTTGCTTCACGTCGGCAATCTCGGGATGGATGCTGAAGACGCTCTGCTCGAAGTCGTTCACGAGCCACTCCCTCCACTCGCCGATGGGGCGGCCCACTATCTCGCGCACCGGGAGCACCGGTTTCCGTGGCTTCACCTTCGAGAAGGCCTCCCTAGTGGAGACGAACACGTCGGGCTTCACCACCGCCAGCCAGTAGCCTTGCAGCGAGAGGTCGATGGGTGAGAAGACGTTGCCGATGCCCTGGGCGAACACTGGCGTGTTGCGCACGAAGAAGGCACAGTCCGCTCCCAGTCGGGCGGAGAGCTCCTCCAGCCGGTCGTCAGTGATGCCGAGCCGGAACATGTCGCGCAGCAGCCGCAGCATGAACGTAGCGTCCGCCGATCCGCCTCCCATGCCGGCTCCCGTGGGAATCTGTTTCTGCAGATAGATGCGCACTGGCGGCAGGTGGTGCTCCTCCTTCAGCAGGCGGTAAGCCTTCACTATCAGGTTGTCCTCGGCGTCGCCATCTATGTGGATGCCGTTGCAGTGCAGCTCAAAGTCCGCCGTACTGTCCGTCATCACGCCCACTTCCAGCGCGTCCTCCAGCGGGATAGGGTAGAACACGGTCTCCAGGTTGTGGTAACCGTCTGCACGTTTTCCGGTGATGTTGAGTCCCAAGTTTATCTTGGCGTTAGGGAATACTATCATAGTTCCGTTCTTTTTTTGCGGACAAAGATAGTGCAAATCGAGAGCAAAAAATATCAAGCTTGCTTGAAATATTTTTTTGCCGAGATGCAGCCTGTTTTATCCCTCTCCCCCGCCTTCTTCCAACGAAACAGTCCTTCGCTATTTTGCGCGAGCGCTGCTTTCGTATGCCTTTGGCGCAGAATAACAATTTATTATTTTGCGCGAAAGGAGATTTTTAGTATGTTTGCCGACAAGTTCAGCTTCTATCACACAGCGCTGTCGCCTTACAAGTTCAAAGGACAGAAACTGAGGAAACAACAGTTGGAGAATTTCTATTCGAGCCTTGCCCGTTATGGTAGCGAACAGAGAAACGTGCCAAGCGGTTGGCTGGAGGCTTTCGATGCCCTCATCAATCTGTTGGAACGGCAGCCAGCGGACCGTCGGCAAGTTACCTTCATCGACGAAATGCCATAGATGGACACGCCACGGTCGGGCTTTGTCACGGCTTTGGAACATTTCTGGAACGGATGGGCTGCCGGCAAGGCAAACTCAGCACTTTCAAGGAAGAAACGAATTGCAAGAGCTCGCTCCATCTCACCCTCGTCACCACGTACGGCCTCAAGTTCAACGAGTATGCCGGTCGTGTGCAGAACGTCGTGACGATGGAGGATTTGTTTAAATGAAATCTGCTTGGATGATGGGGGTGAAACAGCCGAGCAGCAAGGCGAAACCCTTCTCGTGCGGTGAGGGGGCTTCGGGAGTGGTCGTTCCGCCGGCTCAGCCCATGCAGTTGGTGACTCCCAGTGTGGAGGCGATGGCGGTGAGGAAGGAGATGGCTATCTGCAGTATGATTGCCATAATTGTCACTTTGCCCCCTGTTGACTTCGCCTCCGTCTTCGTTTTTCGGGAGGGTGAAAGGACTCGTTTCGGGACCCGGAGTCTGGTTGATAAAATTGTAAATAAAAATGCCCGATGAGGAAAATGTTTTTTCTCGGTCCGAGAAATCCGGATTTCCGCCCGAGGTGCATAAACCTTGCCGGTTAAGCGCTGTCCCTTGAGGTTTACGATGCAAAGATACGGCAGTGTGAACGTGCGGTCGTGGGTTAAGGGCGGATGCGGTTGTTTCGGGGCGGATTTTGTAGGATTTGGTAGTTTGGCGTAGGTTAGCGTAGGTTGAAGGAGGTTTGTCCTTCGGACAGTTTTGTGTTTTGGGTTATGGGAGTAACATAAAACATAACACCTTTACCATTCAACATTCTTGAGGGGTCCAACCTTTTCCCAAGCCCTTTCCCTTCGAAGGGAAAGGGATGTGACCGGCTTACGCCAGATCTAAGGTATCGGCAGCAGAGCCTGTGCCCTAAAGGGCTGCCGATCTTTTTTTGTCCGCAGCAAAGCTGCGGCAGGTCCTACCATCTTCCTCATCCTATCGCTTTCCAATTCTTGTCGTTTCCCTCGTCCTTCGGAATGGTTCAGTGGTAATGTAACATAAAACCTAAAACACAAAACATTCAACACTTATGTCTTTTAGATTCCCAAGAAGCCCCTTCGACTATTAGTTTCCGAAGATTCCTTTCATCAGATCTGTATTACAGAGGGCGCGTGCCGCGCCGGGAGCGGAGGAGAAGGTGATGCTTACCCTCAACACCAGGGCTCTCGGGCTTCTCCTTGTTTGCTCCCTTGGTTCTCATTTGCCGCTGCCAGTCCTC